>JBJXGH010000180.1:0-99517 GCA_046153685.1 Alphaproteobacteria bacterium | reverse complement strand
TCGGCCGCCAATGGCCGCGCGCCTGGTTGTCGCGCGCGCCCGGGATCATGCGCGCCATCGCCAGGATGAGTGCGATCGCGTGCTCGGATACCGCGCGCTCGTTGGCCCCCTGGGCGCTGGCCAGCCGGATGAAGCGCGCGGCGAAAGCAGCCTTGTCGTATTGATCGACGCCCGCGCTCACCGATTGGACGAACCGCAGCTTGCCCGCCTGCGCGAAGAGTTCGTTGCGCCACAAGCCCGAGAGCACGAGCACATCGGCCTCGTTCGCCCGCGCCTTGAGATCGTCGAGCGAGCGCACCTCGAAAAACCGAATCCCCGTCTTGCGCGCAGCGAAGCAATCGCCCAGCCGGTACGCGGCATGGGCAAAGCCGATGGTGAGCCGGTCGGCGCGGGGAAAGTCGGTGGGCATGGCAAACCTCGTGCAAGGGGATAGGGCAATTGCGTCGCGGCCTAGGAACACCCGTCCCTCGCCCCGCGGTCAAGCGAGGCAAGGCGCGGGCCTAGCGCCGAAGCGTCGGGCGGGTCCAGGCCAACTCGTCGAGGATGCGCGGCAGGCTCGATTTCGCGACCTTCTCCGTGGGCGTGAGGGGCAGGCGGTCCATGATACGCACATGGCCCGGAACCATGAACGGCGCGCAGCGTTCGGCCAGGAACGCACACAGCTCGGCCGGATCGATGGTCGCGTTCGGACGCGCCTGCACGTACAGCAAGACGTTTTCGTCGCCGAGATCGGACGGCACGCCCACCGCCGCCGACATGAGAACGGCGGGATGGATATCGGCGATCGCCTCCAATTCCTCGGCGGAGATATTTTCGTCGCGGTGGCGGATGACGTCCTTCACCCGGCCGTGGAAATAGAGATAACCATCCGCGTCGTACGAGCCGAGATCGCCGGTGTGAAACCACAGATTGGCGAAGGCCTTGAGCGTGCCTTTGGAATTGCCACGATAGCCCGAGAACAGGGCGAACGGCTCGCGCGGACGAATCGCGATCTCGCCGCGCTTGCCCGCGGGCAAGGCGCGGCCTTCCGTGTCGAGAACCGCAACCTCGTAGCCCTCGAGCGGCTTGCCGCACGACCCCACGCGCCGCCCGCGACTGTCGTCGATCGAGGCGGCGGCGCATTCGCTCAAGCCATAAATCTCGAGCATGGGAATACTGTGGCGGCCCTCGAAGAATTCGCGCAACGCCGGCGTGCCGCCGACCCCCGTCGCCACGCGCACGCCATGTCCGGGCGGCGGGTCGCCCAGTTTTTTCAAGATGGAAAGCATCGTGCCGACATAGACGATCACGCTCGCCCCAGCGCGCGCGGCGTCGGCCCAGTAGCGCGAGGCGGAAAAGCGCGGCGCAAGCACGAATCCCCCGCCGCCATGGAGGGTCGCGGCCAGACTCAGAACGCTATCGATGTGGAAGAACGGCGTGACGTAGTACCAGCGGTCATCCGGCCGTAGGCCGACGCGCGTGGCATAGGCAAAGCCGGTATAGACCTCGTAGCCGTGCGAGAGTTCCGCGCCCTTGGAGACGCCCGAGCTGCCCGAAGTATAGACAATGCGGCACGGATCGCCCGGCCGCACGGCGCGCTGCGGGCGCGCCGTCCAAGGCCGGCGCAGCGCGCAAAGCCGGGCCAGTTCCGCCTCATCGATCCACGCCGCATTGTCGAAGGACAACCCGCACGATTGCGCGCCGGCGCGAAACGCGTCCTCGCACACGATGGCGACCGGGTTTGCGGCACGCAGCATTTCCTTGAGCACGGCGCCCTTATGCTGGCCGTTGATCGCTGCCTCGCAGAGCCCCGCACAACTCAGCGCAAAGCGCAAGATCACGCATTCCGCGCGATTGGAAAGCAAGGTCGCGACCGTCGTGCCCGCCGGGAATCTCGCGGCCAGCTCGTGCGCGAGTCCCGAAACATGTTCCAGGAAATCGCCGTAGCTCAGCCGGACATCGCTGCCGAGATCGTGAAAGAACGGCCGGTCGAGGCCGAAGACGCACGCCCGGTCCAAGAGCTCGGGCACCGTGCGTGCCGCGAGCGGCACCAGGGGCAGAACGGTCGTCATGGGCGCGGCCGCGCCCAAGCCGACAGCGCGCCGCGCGTATCGACCTCGCGCAGGGGCGCGCGCGCGGGCGGGGCCTTGCCGTCGATCCAGGCGGGAAACAGAACCTCGACCGTGGGATCGGGGCCGTCTTCGCGCGCGATCAGGCCGCGCGCGCGAATCTGCGGGTGATCGTGCAGCTCGGCGTGATCAAGCACCGCGTGATAGCACGTCTCGATGGACGCGAGCGCTTCTTCCCACTGCGCGAGCGTCCGTGTTGCCATCAACACCGCCAGCTCGGCCGTGAGGCCGTGCTGGGGGACGGGTTCCCATTGGCGACCAAGCCAATCCGGGCGGCTCACGGCGTCGCAGAAATTGCGCCAGAATTTTTCCTCGACGATGCCGAGGGTGAGAAAGCGCCCGTCGGCCGTGCGGTAAATCTGATAGCACGCAAGCCCGCCATTGTAGTGATTGGCCGCGCGCTTGGGCTCGTATCCCGGCCGCACCATTCCGGTCAGGTCCCAACTCAGCCAGGACAGCGTGGTCTCGGCGAGGCTGGCATCGATCGCGGCGCCGGCGCCGCGCGCGCCCCGGCCGTGAAGCCCCGCAAGGCACATGGCGAAGGCGAACAGTCCGCCCGCATAATCGGCGACCGAAGGATTGGTCATGACCGGAGCTTCGGCGGTGCCGGACACCGCAAGACCGCCGCCGAATGCCATATAGTTGAGATCGTGCCCGGCGCGAAGACGATAGGGGCCCGTCTGCCCCCAGCCCGAAAGCGCGCAATGCACGAGGGCGCCGTTGAGCGCAGCCAGGCGTTCGCGCCCGAAGCCGAGCCGGTCCATGACCCCGGGGCGATAGGATTCGAGCAAGACGTCAGCGCGCACAACCAGGGCCGCGAACGCCTCGCGGCCCTCGGGCGATTTCAAGTCGAGACGCAAAACCCGCTTGTTGCGGTTGAGCAATTTGTACCAGGCGGAAATGCCGTCGCGGTCCAGCGGACCGTCGATGCGCTGGGGGTCGCCCGCGGGCGGCTCGATTTTGAGCACGTCCGCGCCGAGATCGGACATCAGCAGCGATGCATAGGGCCCGGGCGAGAATTGCGACAAATCGAGCACGCGCACGCCTTCGAGCAATCTCGCTGTCATGGCGCCGTTCCCCGCGCCGGACGCATCCGCGCCCGCATCACTTCTTCTCGTCCTTGGTGCCCCGATTGGCGAATCCGCCCACGCCCGCCTTGAACGAAGCCGATTGCACGAGCGCGTAATCGGCAAGATAGGCAAGGGTTTGGCCGGTGCGCGTCGAGGCACCGTAGCCCGACATGATGACGTGCTTAAGCAGCGCGACCGATGCCGGATCGACCTTGGAGGCGTAATCCGTCGCGATTGCCTTGGCGGCGGCCAGTGCGGTGCCGGGCTCGACCAGCTCGCTCACAAGACCGAAATCGACCGCCCGTCGGGCGTCGATGGGCCGGCCGAACAGCAACATTTCGCGCGCGCGCGACAATCCGATGGCGCGCGGCGCGCGCACCGTGCCGCCGCCCGAGGGCAATGCGCCGACGGTGATCTCGGGAAAGCCGAAGGTCGATTCGCGGCTGGCGAGCCGCATATCGCACGCCAGCGCCAGCTCGAGTCCGCCGCCGAGGCAGAAGCCCTCGATGGCGGCGATGGTCGCGACCGAGGCCTCGTCGATGGCCTCGGCGCATTTCAAGAACAGATGGGTGTGGTGGCGCGCCTCGCGTTCGGAATAGGCCGCGAGCGCCTTCAAGTCCGAGCCCGCGCAGAACGCCTTCGCGCCCTCGCCCACCAAAATCGCCACCGACACGTCCACGCCGCGAATGGTCTCGAAGGCGTCGATCAATCCCTGCAAGGCCGCGTTGTCCACGGAATTGCGCCGCCGCTCGCGAGCGATCGTGACCACCGCCACGCGTCCCTCGATGTCCGTCTTGATTCCGCTCTCGCTCATGATCCGTCCTTTGCAATTTCGCGTTACGCGTTCGACACGATATGCGCGCGTCGATCGACCCAGCGTCGGGCCTTGTAGTCGCTGCGGTCAAGCGCGCCCGGATCAAGCACATCGACCGCGAATCCGATGCCGATTTTATGACGCAAGGCCTGCACCAAGCTGTCCGCGAGCGCCCGGGCCGGGGCCTCGGCGAGGGCGCGTACCGGCATGATGCGCACGGTTGCGATATCGGATGCGCGCGAATCGGTTTCGAGCAGCACCTGGTACTCGTCCACGTCGTCATGGGCGAACAGCAACTCGTCAACCGCTTGCGGCCAGATATTGATGCCCTTGACCTTTTTGACGTCGTCCACGCGCGCGACCGAGCCGATCTCGATGCCCGAGAATGACCGGCCGCACGAACAGGTTTTCGGCGCGCGCCAAATCGCGCGGTCGCGCGTGCGGCAGCGGATCAGCGGCGTGTCGTGGCGCGTCAGGCTGGTGAGCACGATTTCTCCGGCCTCGCCGTCGCGCGCGTGCTTGCCGGTTTCCATGTCGATGACTTCGAGCAGCACGTCGGACTCGACATTGTGCAGAATCCCCGGCTTCTCGCGCGTACCAACGCCATGCTCGCAGGTGAACATGTGATCGGCGGCAAGCGGTGCAAGACCATAGCGATCGTAGGCCTTGGCGCCGAATTGCTCTTCGAGTTTCTTGAACCACGCGATGCTCGCGGCCTCGGCTCCACCCAGCAAGATCTCAAGGCCAAAATCGCGGGCGCGCGATCCCGCGACCGCCGCGAGATGGCCGAAATAGGACGTGGTTCCGAGCAGCGCGCGCGGACGAAAACGCGCCAAAATCTCGATCTTGCGCGCCGTGTCGTACATCGCGGCCGGATAGACCGAGAGGCCGTAATGCAGCGCCGCATGATACTCGCAGCGCCCGCCCGCGAGCATCGAGACGTGCATGGTCAACATGACGGCATCGGCCTTCTTCAACCCGGCCCAAGTAAAGAAATAGGCCGTCATGCGGTCGTGATTGGCCATATCCTCATTGGTCTGGAGATGGACTTCCACGCCGTAGCCCGAGGTGCCGCTGCTCGTCAGCGTAACAAGCGGCACGCCGAGCGAACGGACATGGCGATGGCGGCGGCCAAAAGGCGGCTCGTCCGCCTGGTCGCTAACAAAGTCGGCTTTCTCGACCATCGGCACGCGCGCGGAAAAATCCTCGATTCCGGTCAGACTTCCGACATCGACGCCCGCCTTCCGCCAATGATCGGCGTAAAACGGGTTCATCGCCTTGGTCTTGGCGAGGATTTTTTGCAGCCGCGCGAATTGCAGGGCGCGCAGGCGCTCGGGCGGCGCCAATTCCCAATCCGCGTCCAGTATGCGTCGTTCCATAGGCGCCTAGCCCTCGCTTGCGGTTCAACGGTCCTATTCAACCCGATCCAAATCGATCTTGTCGATGTCTTCGAGCTGCAGGCCGGACTTATGCAATTGGCGCCCGATCAGCCAGCGCTGGATTTCATTCGAGCCCTCGAAAATCTGCAAGGCCTTGCAATCGCGCATGAGTCGGGCGAGCGGATAGGACTTGCTGAGACCGTATCCGCCGAGCACTTCCGCACCGTCGATGGCCGCCTTCATTGCCAAGTCCGTCGCGAGCAGCTTTGCCATCGCGGCGTATGTCCCAGCTTGCCGAGTATGGCCACGCGCGAGCACGCCGACCGCCTTTTCCCACAGCGCGCGCGCGGCGGCGAGGCCGGTCGCGAGATCGGACAGAATGAATTGCAATCCCTGATGTTCGATGATGGGTTTGCCGAACTGCACGCGGGTGCGGGCATATTCGATCGCGGTTTCGATGGCCTGGGTCGCGGCGCCAAGCGCGACGGCGGCGATATTGAGCCGTGATTCGTCGAGCGTGCCCATGGCGAGGGCGAAACCGGTGCCTTCCGCGCCCAAGCGCGCGGCGGCGGGCACGCGCACATTCTCGAAGGCGACCTCAGCCGTGGGGCTGCCGCGCAAACCGACCAATTCCTCGACCTTGCCCACGTGCAAGCCCGGCGTGCCCTTGGGTACGACGAAGCCGGTGATGCCCTTGTGCCCGGCCTCGGGGTCGGTCTTGGCGAAGACGACGAAGACATCGGCCACGGGGGCGCTGGTAATCCACATCTTGCGCCCGGTGATGGCGTAGCCTTCGCCCTCACGCTGGGCAATCGTGCGCATGGCCGCGACGTCGGAGCCGCCGCTCGGCTCGGACAAACAGAAGGCGGGCACGAGCGAGCCATCGACAATGCCGGGAAGGTAGGTGGATTTGGCCCAGGCGCTGGCGCCCATGACGATGGGCGTCGCGCAATCGCCGCAATTCGACACCGAAATCGCGAAGGCGACGCTGACGCGCGCCAGGCGCTCGGAGACGAGCAAGGGCGTGAGAAGCTCAGGCCCGACACCGCCGTACTCCTCGGGCACCCACAGGCCGAGAATGCCGAGCGCCGCCACCTCGCGATATAGATCGCGCGGGAATTCGGCGCTGTCGTCGATATCCTGCGCGCGCGGGGCGAGGCGGTCGCGCACGAATCGGTCGAGATTGTCGAGAACCGCGCGCCGCGCCTCGCCGTCGAGGCCTCGCCGAGTCTTGCTGTCCGTCACCATGTCCCCCGATATCAGCGCCGCCGTCCCATCCTAGCGGCCCCGAGCCGCGCGATGAAAGGGCGCCACAAGATCAATGCGGCGAATCCTTGAGCACGCGCCTATCCGCGATGCCGCAAATCCTTGAGCACGCGCCTTGCGGCATTGTGGCCCGGTACGCCCGTGACACCGCCGCCCGGATGGGTGCCCGAGCCGCAGAGATAAAGATGAGCGACCGGGGTGCGGTACTGGGCGGCATCGGCATGGGGGCGCAAGTTCCAAATCTGGTCGGGATCGATTCGGCCGTGATGGATGTCGCCGCGCGTGAGGCCGTACTCGCGTTCCATGTCGAGCGGCGTGATGGCTTGGCGCGCGAGGATTTTTTCGCCGAGGCCAGGGATGAAGCGCTCGACCCAGGCCAGAATCCGGTCGGCGGTTGGAGCACGAAGATCGTCCCAATTCTTCCCGTCCGCGAGATCGTACGGAAAATATTTGCACGCCAGACTCGCGACATGCCGGCCATCGGGCACCAATCCCGCGTCGAACACCGAGGGGAAGACGATCTGCACCGTGGCCGGATCGGCGACGCGGCCCGCCGAGGCCTCGCGGTAGCTGCGATCGATGGCAGGCCAGGAATCGACCAGATTGATGATCGTGCGATGTCGGGCGCCGGGCTCGCGTCCGTCGTCCGCGCCGATGCGCGGCAATCCCGATAGCGCGAGGTTAAGCTTGAAGCTGGCCGTGCCCATCCGATAGCCGCGCATATCGGCGGCAAAGTCCTCGGGCAGATTGGCCTCGCCCACGAGGCCGAGAAAGGTCCGGCGCGGATCGGCATTGGACACCACGACGCGCGCGCGCAGCTCCGTGCCATCGGCGAGGCGCACGCCCACGGCCGCTCCGCCCTCGACCAGTATCCGTTCGACCGGCGCGCCGGTGCGGATTTCGCAACCCTTCTCGCGCGCAAACTCCGCCATCGCGCCCGTGATCGCGCCCATACCGCCCTTCACGATACCCCAGGGCCGCTTCTTGCCGTCCACCGCCTGCACGCCGTGGCGAATGAACGAGATTGCCGAGCCCGGCGCCTCGAGATGCGCGAAGCTGCCGATCACGATGTGCGAGGCCTGGTAGAGGCGCACGATATCGCAGGAGAAATAGCGTTCGATGATTTGTCGCGCGCTTCCCGCCATCGCGTGCGCCAGCAGACGACGCGCCTCGGGGCCGGTGCGCTTGAGATCGCGTCCCAGTTGCACGACGTTCGCCGAATCGGAAAGGCGAAAGCCGTCAAGCGGCGGGGGTTCGCGCAGCCATTGGCCTCGTGCAGCGGTGGCGGCCTCGTTGATAAGGGCGTGGAAGCGCTGCGAGGCCGCGTAATCGCTATTCGAATAACGGCCGATTTCCCGTTGCTGTTGGGCCGGGTCGTCGGTCAGAAGCAATTCGCGCCCGTCGCCGCATAGCATGAGACTGCCCTCAAGCGGCATGACCTCGTAGCCGAGACGTTCGAGCTCGAAGTCCTCAATGACCTTGGGATGCAGAAGGGCCGAGACATAGGACAGCGTCGAGATGCGAAAGCCGGGATGAAATTCCTCCGTCACCGCGGCGCCGCCCACGATCGCGCGCCGCTCCAGAACCAAGGTTCGCAGGCCGGCCTTTGCGAGATAGCCGGCGGCCGAGAGCCCGTTATGCCCGCCGCCCACCACGATCGCGTCGTATCGCACCGATGCCATTCACCCTCCCAATGCGCCTATCAAGCCGATTGCATGCGACCCCGTAAGGCAGGATCATCGACGCGTTCGAGGGAGGATACAAGATGATGCAGATGCCCAAGCCGACGCGCGATCTCGCGCAATTGAAGGCCGATATCACCACCCACGGATTCTGCTTCGTGGCCGAAGCCTATCCCGCGGATTTGATCAAGCGCCTCAAGGCGCGCTTGAGTGAACAAGCCCAAGCCGAGCGCGAGCGCGGCCACCGCATTCAGAGCTATGTGCGCGACCCCGCCGGGATCAATCAATGGCTCGCGATGCTGGTCAACAAGGGCTCCGTGTTCCGCGAGGTGTTGTTCCAGCCGCTCGTGAGCGCCGTGCTCGAACACGTCTTGGGCCGCGAATATGTCTTGAGCGAGATGTCGGCGCACATCACGCGCCCGGGCGCCAAGCTCCTGCCCCTTCATACCGATCAGTGGTGGATGCCCGTGCCGCAATTGCCGGGGGCGGATTATCGCCGCCCCGGCGACATCACGCGTGACAACGGCGCCACGGGCGCGCTGGCGCCGTCGAAGACGCCCATCAACCCGGCGATGTGCGTGAACTGCATGTGCTTGGTCTCGGATTTCACCGAATTGAACGGCGCAACCCGCCTGGTGCCTGGCAGCCATCTGAGCGGGCTGCAACCCGACCAGAACGTGCCCCATTCCGTGGAAAGCATACCGGCAACGGCGCCAGCGGGAACGGTCGTCATGTGGGATGGGCGCACCTGGCACGCCGCCGGCGCCAATAACGCCAACGACGCGCGCTACGGGTATGTCAATATGTATGCTGGGCCACAGGTGCGCACATTGCAGAACTTCCCCTTCGGCACCAAGGACGAGATTCTCCGCGAGGCATCACCCGAGTTGAAGCGCCTGCTCGGCCTCAAAGTTTGGTACAACTACGGCATGACCGGCGAGGTGGAGGACGGCTTCGCCAAGCCCGCCAACGATCTGATCGGAGAATTGCAGCCCTGACGGGCGCTCGCGCCGGCGTCCGGAGACGCGAATGTTCACCCAATTCGAGACCGTCGATCCGGAGGAGCTGTGCCGTAGAACCGAAGGCGAGATTTTGCCGCAAACCGTCTGCGGCCTGCTCGCGCGCACGGTCGAACGCCACGGCGATGCGGTAGGGTTGAATTTTTTCGACGACGGTGCGGCGCTGAGTTGGCGCGAGATCGCGCGCGCCGCGACACGCGCGGCGAACGCCTTGCGCGCGGCCGGCATAGTCAAAGGCAGCCATGTCGCCGTGCTGCTGCCGAACGTGATCGAGTACCCGATCATCTGGCTCGGCCTCGCCCGGCTCGGCGCGGTGATGGCGCCGGTCAATATCGGCTACACCCCGCGCGAGCTGCGCTACATCGTCGAGGACAGCCAAGCCGAATTCCTGGTGCTGCATTCGGAGCTGCGCGCGTCCTACGACGCACTCGATCCCAAGCCCGTTCCGGCCGGCCGCGCGATCGTGGTGGGGGAACGGCTCGCCGATTTTCCGCTTCATTGGAATGCCCTGTTCGCCGAGGCCGCGGATTCGTTCCGCCCCGCCTGGCCCGTCGAGCCCGACGATGTGTTGAACATTCAATACACCTCGGGCACCACCGGATTTCCCAAGGGCTGCATGTTGTCGCAACGCTATTGGGTGACGATCGGACAGGCCTGCGCCAGTGTCTTTGGCGCACGGATGGAACGGATCTATGGCGGCTTCAACTTCTTCTACATGATCGTGCAACGCATGTTGATGCACGCCATGATCCAGGGCTCGGCGCTGTACGTGCCGCGAAAGCCCGCGATCCGCCGCGTCATGGCCGATATCCGCGCGCACCGCCTGGACAACACCTCGGTGTTCGAATCGTCGGTTTACAAGCACCCCCCGCACCCCGATGACGGCAAAAACGCGCTAAAGCTCGTCAACACCTTCGGTCTGACCAAGGATTATCACGCGGATTTCCAGCGCCGCTTCGACGTGCCGGCTCAGGAGATCTACGGCATGACCGAAATCGGCGCCGCGCTTTACATGCCGATCCACGAAGTCGCGGCCATGACGGGCAAGGGTTCGTGCGGCGTTTGCGCGCCCTTCGTGCGCCTGATGATCGCGGACGAGCAAGGCCGGCCGGTCAAGGACGGCGAGGCGGGCGAGTTGTGCGTGAAGGGCCCTGCGATCCTCCACGGCTATTACAACAAGAACGAGGCCAATAAAGAGGCGTTCCGTGACGGCTGGTTCCGCACCGGCGACCAGTTCCGTCGAGACGAGCGGGGCTTTCACACCATCGTCGGGCGCTTCAAGGACATGGTACGCCGAGGCGGCGAGAACATCGCGGCGCGCGAGGTCGAGGCCGTGCTGCGCGCCCTGCCCGAGATTCAGGACGCGGCTGTCGTGCCGGTGCCGGATGATTACCGCGGCGAGGAGATCAAGGCCTATCTTCTCTTGATGCCTGGGCTGACGAAGGTCGAATTGCCGCCGGCGCGCGTGTTCACGCATTGCACGGACCACCTGGCCCCCTTCAAGGTGCCGCGCTATCTCGAGTATCGCAGCGCCTTGCCGCGCACCGAATCGGGCCGCGTGCAGAAAAAGACCCTCGCCGCCGAGAAGCCCGATTTGCGCGCGGACAGCTTCGACCGCCAGGATGGAGTGTGGCGCTGAGCGTCTATTCGTACGGCGCAAACAGGGAATTGCGCCATTCGAGCGCGGGACCGAGGCCTTGGGTGCGGCGCAATTCCTCGAACCGATGGTATTCGGGGGTTTCGGTCGCGTCCATGATGGCGCACGCCTCGACGCCGTAGCGGATCGCCGTGGACATGCCCATCGCTTCGTAGGTCTGGTTGAGGGCCCGCTTATTCCACTGCAAGCACGAAAGCGCGACCTGCGACATGCGCTTGGCGATCTTCAGCGTCTCGGCGCGCAATTCGCCCTTGGGAAAGACGCGGTTGACAAGGCCCAGGCGCAGCGCCTCCTCGGCGCCAAAGGTATCGCCGGTGTAAACGAGCTCGCGGCAGCGCGCCCCCATGATCCAGGGCATGATCAACGTTGCGATGCCAAAGGAAAATCGCGTTTCGATGACCGCGAACCGCGCGTCGTCCGAGCAATAGCGCACATCGCACATCTGGGCGAATTCGAGCGCGCCGCCGAGGCAAAATCCGTCGATCATGGCGATCACCGGCTTGCTGCAACGCCAGACCGAGTAGGTGAACTCGCAATCGGCCGCCATGCGATCGCGCAATGCCCCGAGCGGGGGCTGGAAGTCCGGCAATTCCTTCAGATCATAGCCCGCCGAGAACGCCTTGCCGCCCGAGCCTTCGACGATGACGACGCGGATATTCGGGTCCGCATCGGCGCGCGCGATGGCAAGGGGCACTTCCTCGCGCAACCGCGCGTCGAAGGCGTTCATCTGGCGAGGCCGATCGAAGCTCACGATCGCCACGCGGTCGTCGATTTCGTAGCTGATTGCTTCGTAGATCATGGCGGCGGCTCCCCGGACCGATGACGGCGCCAAATTGCACCGGCCGTCCAGCCCTGACCAGGGCAGATAAAGGTGCCAAGAAGAGAACGTGGCGGCCGGCAAAAACCGATCGACGTCACGATTAAACCCGAGCGCGCCATCCGCCGGAATATCCCGGTGGACGGCGCGCGCGGTCGCGGACAATTCGGCTAGGCTTGCACCTTCCAGGTCCCCCCCGACGCCTTGCAGGCGGTGGCGGTTTCGGTGACGGTTCGCGCCGAGGTCCGGATGGTTTCGGTGAAACCCTTGCATACCGTGCCGTCGGCCTTCGTCGCCACGCTGTTGACCGTCGTGCTGCCGCTATTGCCCGATTTGTTGTCGGTCCAACTCGAAGACTGGCCTTGGCCGAGCGTATCCAGCGCGCGCAGATTGGTTTCGGCGTGCTTTTGCGCCTCGTCCTTGCCGAGATAATTGCCGATCGCCCCGCCCGTGATGCCGCCCAGCACCACGCTGGCCGCGATCCAGGCCGGGTTCGCCCCGGCCAAGGCCGCGATGATGCCGCCGAACGTGGCGCCGCCGAGCACGCCGGTCTGCGTCGATTTGCCGATACCCGTTTCCTTCTCGATCGATTCGCAACCGGTCAAGACCGTCGCGCCGACGCCAGTCAGGAGGACCAGCGCCGCGATCGTTTTCGTCCGTCCCTTCAACATTCTGATCTCCGTGGTTGTCGGGTGCCCTTTGCCCAATCGAGCATCAATCGAACCTGACGCTCCCCTTTAAACGTAGTGCGCCCACGCTGCCAAACAACCGGGACATGCGCCGGCGAGACATTTTCGAATCGCGAAAAGCCTAGGGCGAATGCGCAATCAACGCTTGCGATAAATATCGAGAGTCTTGTATTCGCCGATTGCGTCCACTACGCCGCTGCGCACCCAGTCCGCGATGATCGGTTTGGCGCGATCGAAACCGAGCGAGCCCTTGTAGAATAGGACATGGCCGCCGGGCTTGGTTTTCACGGTCAGAATGTCGAGAAGGCCCCGGTCGTCCACGCCGCCATATTCGGGGCTGGTGGTGTCCGGCGAGAAGAACTCGCAAAGATGGAACAGACTCACGACATCAAAGCTTGGCAGCAATTCGGCCGCTGACAGATAAATGTCGCCGAAATAGCAAATATAGGACCGCGCGACCGCCGCATTGGCGGTGACGAGCGCGATATAGGCGTCGTACTCGCCCCTGGAGGCGGTGATGGCGAAAACCTTGTTGCCCGAGCCATTTTCCGCCTGGCGCGCGCCGACCACGTGGTGGGTCCCGGTGCCGAAGTGGTAGATCGTGCGACGCGCCATCCGGTTGGCCTCCAGCCAATCGTTGAAATGCACGTCGCACGGACAGATGTCCTGATGCAAATCCCATTTCATGTGCCAGTAATTCAATTCCGGCATCGCGAGTCCCTCTCCTACGAACGCCTTCAAGATGAAGGCGCGCTGCGCCTGGCTGGCGGTTCCAGTACGAGCCTGCGCCACTTCGCCTGACCGTCCAAGCCGCCGGCACTTGTCGTGACGATGATCGCCTCGGGCAATTTCTCGACCAAGCCCAGATAGAGCGCGCGCGCATCGTCCTCCGGCATTTCGGACGCGATATTGTCCATGAACAGAATATCCGGCCGATGGACGAACGCGCGGGCAAAATTCACCCGTTGCCGATCGCCGCCCGAAAGCGCGGCGGGCCAGTCGCGCTCTTCGTCCAGGCGCGCGCCCAGATACCCCAACCCGACCGCCGCCAGCGCCGCAGAAATCTCGGCATCGGTGAATTCCCCCGCCACGGCCGGCGTGCTTACCGCCTGGCGCAGGCTGCCCAAGGGGAAGTACGGCCGCGAGGACAAGCTCAGAATATGCGCGGAACGGGGCACGATGATTCGTCCCTCGCCGAACGGCCAAATACCGGCCAGCGTGCGAATGACGCTCGATTTTCCGCTGCCCGAGTTACCGACGATCAACAGCCGTTCACCAGGGCCGAGCGAAAGCGCCTCGATTTCCGCGATGATCGCGCCGCTTGGCGAGCGAATGAGCAGGTCATCGACCGTCACGCGGCTGCCTTCCCCGCGTTCGAACCCGATGGCCGCTCCCGGAAGGCGCTCGCGATCGCTGTTTGCAAGCGCGGTTTCGAGCTGCGCGATACGGTCCATCGCCGCCTTCCACTCGGCGATGCGGCTATAGGAAGTGATGATGAAGGAAAATCCGCTTTCCATGCGCTGAAAAGCGGCGGCGGCCTGCATGAGCGCGCCGAGCGTAATGGCGCCCGCGAGATAGGCGGGCGAGACGACGAGAATGGGAAAGACCGCCGATACCTGGTTGTAGCCATAGATAAAGCCCGTCAACCGCGTCTGCACGGCGGCCAGCACCGTCCAATTGCCGACCAGGTTGTCCACCCGTCGGCGAATCTCGGCGCGCTCCACGGTCTCGTTGCCGAGTAGCGCAATCTGCTCGGAGTTGTCGAGCACGCGTGTGGTCGCGTAGCGGATATCGGCTTCGCGGCGCTGTTGATTGAAATTGAGCTGGACGAGTCGCCGGCCGATGACGTGCGCCAGCAGCGTGCCGATCATCGAATACAGCAGCGCCACGACGATGAGATAGCCCGGAAACGACAGATCGACGCCGTTCAGCGGCAAGGGCGCGGTCGAGGACAGGCCCCACAGGATGACCGCGAAGGACGTAAGCGTGATGAGCACGCCGATAAATCCGGCACCGACTTCATGCGTCTTTTGGATGAAAACCGCGATGTCCTGAACGATGCGCAATTGGGCGTTGTCGATATCGCCCGCGACGAAAGGCAGGCGGTAATAGCGCGCGCGATCCAGCCAGAGCGCGGCAAAACGGTTCGTCATCCAGCGCCGCCAGCGAATCTGGAAATGCTGACCGAACCAATATTGCGCCGCGCCGGTGGCGATGGTCAGGAGGACGATCAGCCCGAAGACCGCGAGCTCGGCCCGCGCGACCGCCCAATCGCCCGCATCCAGCGCGTTGAAAAACCGCCCGTGCCATTGATTGACCAAAATCGCGACGTACACCAGCGCGAATTCGAGCGCGACCACGCCCGCGACCATCGCGCGCCCGGTCCAGCGGTCGTCCCCGAATCGGAAATACGGCAATGCGAGCGCGAAGAAAATCCGCAGCGCAAATCCAATACGCTTCATGCCGCGCCGCCCACGCCTATCGCCATCCACATGCGCGCCGCCGTCGAAGGCAAGCTAGGGGTGAGTGCGCGCACCGTCCCCGCGACCCGCCGCAAGCAACGACGCGCGCCCTAGTGACGTTAATTCACCCGGCGAAAGTGCGCCATAGCGTCCCGCGGGGCCCGCATTCGCGCGCCTGGGAGATCATATTCTCCTTGAAAACGGCAATTTGGGCGAAATCCGATCCGGGTCACGGCCGCCCGAATCACGACCGTCCGAATCACGGCCGTCCGGATCACGCCTCTGGGCGTGCGCGGGCGCCCCGGCGGCGAACGACCTGCGGCTTACGGAACACATACCCGACCGGCGCGCTCCAGATATGGACCAAACGGCCGAAGGGAAAAATGAGGAAAATCGTCATGCCGAGCGCCATGTGGACGAGATAAGGCCAGTCCAGACCCGCCACCAATTCGGCGGCGCCGGCGCGGAAGGTCACGATGCGCTGCGCCCACTCGGACAGACGCAACATGACCGAGCCGTCGGCATGCGCGATCGAGGACGGCAAGGTCGCCAGGCCGAGCACAAGCTGGAACCACAGGATCGCCAGGATGGCGATGTCCATGGCGCTGCTGGTCGCGCGGATCCGGTCGTCGAACAGGCGGCGATGGAGCAGCAAGGACAGGCCCGCAAGACACACCGCGCCCGCGATCCCGCCCGAGACGACCGCGAGCATCTGCTTGGAACCCGGATCGATGATCCGTTCGTAAACCGCGTGCGGCGTCAACATGCCGAAGAAATGCCCGAAGAACAGGAACAGTATTCCGCCGTGGAACAGGTTCGATCCCCAGCGCAGCTGCCGGCGGCGCAGCAATTGGCTCGAACCGCTGCGCCAGGAATATTGCGCGCGCTCGAAACGCGCGAGGCTGCCGATCAGGAACACGGAGCCGCAAATATAGGGATAGATGCCGAACAGAAATTCGTGGAGATAATCGGCCATTTTCACACCCTTCCCGCGGACTGGGCTGACATGCGCCGCAACGCCTCGGATGCGCGCGGACAGGATTCCTCCAATTCGGCCGCGCCCGGGCCAAAGGTGACAGGCGCGTCTTCCCACTCCCGATCCATCTCCGCCGCTTCGCGTTCCGGATCGGGCACGGGCGCCGCCGCCTCGCCTTCCGCCGCCGCGGGCACGCGGCCAGCCAAGTGGAGGATGGCCGCCGTGATCGCCGCATACGGATTGGCGCGACGCGTCAGCCCGGCGTGAAGGCGCTCGATCAAGTCGGCGGCATCGCCGAGAATTGCGCGCGCTTCCTCGCTCGGGATGACCGATAGAAATTCGAGTACGAGCGGAAGATGGTCGGGCAGTTCGCGCGCCGAGATTTCGAGGCCATGACGGCGGTAATGCTCGACGAGCCGGACCATGGCCATGCCGCGATCGCGCGATTCGCCGTGCAGATGCTCGTATAGGTGGAGAGACAGGCTGCGCGTCCGATCGAACGACAAAACATATCGCTCTTGCGCGTCCAACAGATCGCCCCCCGACAGCTCGTTCGCGAGCCGCGTCAAATCCATGTGCATGGCGGCGGGTAACGCGCGCTCTTCGGCGAGCGTGGCCAGAAGCGCCGGCAGCGAGGTCAGAAGCTCCGGCTCGGGATAGCTCAGCAGGCGCGACAAGGCGGCGAAACTGCGCATGGTCAAGCCCCCGCCTTGGTCTTGGGGGCCTGATTGCCGCCGAACAGGCTCGGCTCCTCCCCGCCATGGCAGCCATCGCCGAAGGTAAAGCCGCACCCGCCGCGCAGATCGAAGGCGTTTTCGGCATATTCGCGATGCGCCGTCGGAATGACGAATCGGTCCTCGTAATTGGCAATGGCGAGGTAGCGGTACATGTCCTCGATTTGCGCCTTGGAAAGCCCCACGCGCGCGAGCACGTCCTCGTGCTCGTAACCCTCGACGTGCCGTGCGCGCATGAAGGCGCGCATCGCGAACATGCGTTCCAGCGCGGATAAGACCGGCGCCTCGTCGCCCGCCGTCAGAAGATTGGCCAGATAGCGCACGGGAATGCGCAAGGATTGGATGTCCGGAATATCGTCGGCCATGCCTATCCAACCCGAATCCGCCGCCGCCTGGATGGGCGAAAGCGGCGGCACGTACCACACCATCGGCAGGGTGCGATATTCAGGGTGAAGCGGAAAGGCGATCTTCCAATCGATTGCCATCTTATAAACTGGAGAGCGCCGCGCGGCCTCGACCCACGACTGCGGCACGCCGTCGGCCAGGGCCTGGGCCGCGACCTTGGGATCCTCGGGATCGAGGAAGATTCCGAGCTGGGCGCGGTAGAGATCGGCCTCCTTCTCGGTCGAGGCCGCCGCCTCGATGCGGTCGGCGTCATAGAGCATGACGCCGAGATAGCGGATGCGCCCGACGCAGGTTTCCGAGCACACGGTCGGCTCGCCCGCCTCGATACGCGGATAGCAGAAGACGCATTTTTCCGCCTTGCCCGACTTCCAGTTGTAATAAATCTTCTTGTACGGACAGGCCGAGACACACATGCGCCAGCCGCGGCATTTATCCTGATCGACCAGAACTATCCCGTCCTCTTCGCGCTTGTAGATGGAGCCCGAGGGACAGGCGGCGACGCAACTCGGATTGAGGCAGTGCTCGCACAGCCGCGGCAAATAGAGCATGAAGGTGTTCTCGAACTTGCCGTAGATGTCCTTCTGGATCTGTTCGAAGTTCTGGTCCTTCGAGCGTTTCTCGAACTCGGTGCCGAGGATTTCCTCCCAGTTCGGCCCCCACTCGATCTTCTCCATCCGCTTGCCGGTGATCAGCGAAACGGGGCGAGCCGTCGGCATGGTCTGCGATTCGGGCGCGGTGTGCAGGTGTTCGTAATCGAAGGTGAACGGCTCGTAATAGTCGTCGATCTGCGGCAAATCGGGATTGGCGAAGATCTTGGACAGCACGCCGAGCTTGCCGCCGATGCGGGGCTTGAGTTTGCCTGACGCCGTCCGCTGCCAGCCACCCTTCCAGCGCTCCTGGTTTTCCCACTCCTTGGGGTAACCGATACCGGGCTTGGTCTCGACATTGTTGAACCAGGCGTACTCGACGCCCGGGCGCGATGTCCAAACATTCTTGCAGGTGACCGAGCAGGTATGGCAGCCGATGCACTTGTCGAGATTGAGCACCATGGCGATTTGCGCGCGAATTTTCATCTCTCTTCTCCTACTCGGCGGCCTGGGCGGGCGCGGCGCGAAGCCCATCAAGCCAGTCGGTCTTGGCTTGCTTGCGCACGATCACGAACTCGTCGCGATTGGTGCCGATGGTGCCGTAATAATTGAAGCCGTAGCTCTGCTGGGCGTAGCCGCCGATCATGTGCGTGGGCTTGGGGCAGGTGCGGGTCACCGAATTGTGGATGCCGCCGCGGGCGTGCGTGATCTCGCTGCCCGGCACGTTCACGATTTTTTCCTGCGCGTGGTACATGAGGATCATGCCCTTGGGTACGCGCTGAGACACCACCGCGCGCGCGACCAGGGCGCCGTTCAGGTTGAACGCCTCGACCCAATCATTGTCCTCGATGCCCGCGGCCTTGGCGTCGATTTCCGACAGCCAGACGATCGGGCCGCCACGCGAAAGCGTCAGCATCATCAAATTGTCGGTGTAGGTGCTGTGGATGCCCCATTTCTGATGGGGGGTGATGAAGTTGAGCACCAATTCGTGATTGCCGTTGGCGCGCTTGCCCAGCATGGGCACGATGGTCTTGGTGTCGATGGGCGGCCGATAGACGCACAACCCCTCGCCGAAGGCGATCATCCAGGGATGATCCTGATAGAGCTGCTGGCGCCCCGTGAGCGTGCGCCAAGGGATAAGTTCGTGCACATTCGTGTAACCGGCATTGTAGCTGACATGCTCGGACTCGACGCCCGACCAGATCGGCGAGGAGATGATCTTGCGCGGCTGGGCCTGGAGATCGCGGAACCGCAGCTTGTCGTCGAGGCGCGAGCGCGCGAGATGGGTGTGGTCTCGCCCCGTCGCCTTGCCGAGCGACTCCCAGGCCTTGACCGCGACCTCGCCATTGGTTTCTGGCGCGAGCGAGAGAATGGCTTCGGCCACATCGATATCGGTTTCAAGCCGTGCAAGACCGCGCGTGGCGCCCCCGCCCGTGACAACGCCGTTGAGCGTCTTCAGGAACTCGACCTCGATCTCGGTGTTCCAGGCGATGCCCTTGCCGCCATTGCCCGATTTCGCCAGAAGCGGGCCGAGCGAGGTGAAGCGCGCATAGAGATTGGGATAGTCGCGCTCGACCGCGACCAGAGCCGGCATGGTCTTGCCGGGCACGGCCTCGCATTCGCCCTTGCGCCAGTCCTTGGGCCCGAAGGGCTGACCGAGTTCGCCCGGTGTGTCGTGCATGATGGGCGCGAGCACGAGATCGCGTTCGACGCCCAAATGCGCCGGGCATAGCTCCGAGAAGCGGCGCGCGATGCCCTTGAAGATGTTCCAATCGCTGCGCGATTCCCACACCGGATCGACCGCCGCCGAAAGCGGGTGGATGAAAGGATGCATGTCGGAGGTGTTGAGATCGTGCTTTTCGTACCAGGTCGCGGTCGGCAGCACGATGTCGGAGTACATGCAGGTGGTGGACATGCGGAAGTCGAGCGTCACCAAGAGGTCGAGCTTGCCCTCGGGCGCCTTGTCATGCCAGGCGATCTCGGTCGGCTTCGCACCGCCTTCCTCGCCCAAATCCTTGCCCTGCACGCCGTGTTGGGTGCCGAGCAAGTGCTTCAGCATGTATTCGTGCCCCTTGCCGCTGGAGCCGAGAAGATTCGATCGCCAGACGAACAGCACGCGCGGAAAATTCTTCGGATTGTCCGGGTCCTCGCAGGACATACGCAGATCGCCCGACTTGAGGCCCGATAGCGCGTAAGCTGCCGGCTCCTGCCCCGCCTTGGCGGCGGCCCGCGTCACCTCGAGCGGGTTGGTTTCGAGTTGCGGCGCGGAAGGCAACCAGCCCATGCGCTCGGCGCGGACATTGAAATCGATCAGGCTGCCCGTCATCTCGCCGCGCGCGAGCGGCGAGGTGATCTCATCGACGCCGAGCTTCTCGTAGCGCCATTGATTGCTATGGGCATAGAAGAAGGACGTCGAATTCATCTGCCGCGGTGGGCGCGCCCAATCGAGCGCGAAGGCGAGCGGCGCCCAGCCGGTTTGCGGGCGCAATTTTTCCTGTCCGACATAATGCGACCAGCCGCCGCCCGATTGGCCGATGCAGCCGCACATCGCGAGAAGATTGATGATCCCGCGATAGATCATATCGCCGTGATACCAGTGATTGATCGCGGCGCCCAGAATGACCATGGACTTTCCCTTGGTCTTGTGCGCGTTCTCGGCGAACTCGCGCGCGACCGCGATCACCTTGGCGCGCGCGACCCCGGTGATCTTTTCCTGCCATGCCGGCGTGTACGGCACGTCGTCATCGAAGCTGGCGGCAACCCCGCCGCCGCCCAATCCCCGATCGACGCCGTAATTGGCGAGAAACAGGTCGAACACCGTGGCGACAAGCGTCTCGCCGTCCTTGAGCGCGAGGCGCGCGACCGGCACCCGACGCTCAAGGATGTCGTCGTGATCGGTATGCTGGAAGCCCGGATGCCGTTGCCCGCCGAAATAGGGAAACGCCACTTCGGCGGTCTCGCCGCCCGTTTGCTTGAGCGACAAACGCGGCGTGATTTCGGCGCCCGTGGCGCCGTTGCGGCCCTCGAGGTTCCACTTGCCCTGTTCGCCCCAGCGATAGCCGATCGTGCCGGTGATGGCGACGGGGATGCCGGCTGCCTCGTCGATGACGACCGTTTTCCAATCCGGATTATTGGTCTGGCCCAGTCCGCCCGAAAAATCCGATGCGCGCACGAACCGGCCGGCGACGAGACGGCCATTCTTCGATTCCAGACGCACAAGGAACGGAAAATCGGTGTAGCGCCGGACATAGTCGTTGAAATATTTGCTTTTGCCGTCGCGGTGCCATTCCGTGAGGATGACGTGGCCCATGGCCATGGCGAGCGCGGCGTCGGTGCCTTGCTTGGGCGCAAGCCACAGATCGGCGAATTTCGAGGCCTCGCTGTAATCGGGCGTGACGACGACGGCTTTCGCGCCCTTGTAACGAACCTCGGTGAGGAAGTGCGCGTCGGGCGTGCGCGTCTGCGGCACATTCGAACCCCACAGCATGAGAAAGGTCGAGTTGTACCAATCGGCGCTTTCGGGCACGTCCGTTTGCTCGCCCCAGGTCTGCGGCGAGGATGGAGGCAGATCGCAGTACCAGTCGTAGAAGCTCAGGCACGCGCCGCCGAGTAGCGACAGATAGCGTGCACCCGCCGCATAGGAGACCATCGACATGGCCGGGATCGGCGAAAAGCCGATGACGCGGTCCGGACCATGCGTCTTGACCGTGTGGATATTGGCCGCGGCAATGATTTCCTCGGCTTCCTCCCAACTCGCGCGCGCGAAACCACCCTGCCCGCGCACGCTCTTGTATTCGCGCGCGGCCACCGGATCGTCCACGATGGCGCGCCAGGCCAGGACAGGATCGCCGTGCTTGGCCTTGGCGGCGCGCCAGGCACGCAGCAATCGACCGCGAATCATCGGGTATTTCAGCCGATTGGCGCTGTAGAGATACCAGGAATAGCTGGCGCCGCGCGCACAGCCGCGCGGCTCGTGATTGGGTAAATCGGGTCGCGTGCGCGGGTAATCGGTCTGCTGAGTTTCCCAGGTGACGATTCCGCCCTTCACGTAGATCTTCCACGAGCACGATCCCGTGCAGTTTACGCCGTGGGTCGAGCGCACGATTTTGTCGTGCGCCCAACGCTGACGGTAGGAATCCTCCCAGTCGCGCGACTCGTTCGTCACCGTGCCGTGGCCGTGCGAGAACGCTTCTACGTTCCGGCGGAAGAATTGCAGGCGGTCGAGAAAATGGCTCATAAGGATCTCCGCTGGATCAGCACGGCTTGGGCGCGCCCCTGCGGGCGTAGAAAAACCAATTGAGGACGACATTGAGCGCGTAGAACACCGCCAAACCATGGAAGAAGACGTTCGGCGAGTTCGTGGCGGCGAAGGCCCAGCCAAGGAAGGCCCCGAAGAGGAGCGGCCCGAAGGCCGCGATTGCGCCCGTCCAGCCGATTACCCCGCCCGCCTGGCGCGGCGGGAAGATCATCGGCATCTGCTTGAAGGTCGAGGCGTTGCCGATGCCGGCGAAGAAGAACAGGCCGAGCATGATGGCGACAAAGACGGGAAATTCCGCCATCGATTCGGGTGCGGTATGAAAGGTGACCGCAAGGGCGCAGGCGACGAGGCCGATACCCGAGATTTGGGTGATCATGGCGCCTCCCCAGCGATCGGCGGCCGGGCCGGCGATCACGCGCACGGCCGAGCCCACGAGCGGGCCGAGAAAGGCAAAGGCCAAGGGATCGGGCGCACCTTCGAGCTTGCCGAAAATCTGCTTGATGAGCAGGGGGAAGGTCGCGGAGAAGCCCGAAAACGAACCGAAGGTCATGAGATAGAGCGAGGTCATGATCCAAGTATGCTTCTCGCCGAAGATGTCGAGCTGCGCGCGGAAATTCGCGCGCACCGGCACGCTTCTGAGCCCCGCCCAGGCGAGCACGCCGAACACCACGATGAAGGGCAAATAGATGAGCGCGGCGTTTTGCAGCCAGATGGGCTTCGACACCGCGCCCTTGGTGTAGATCTGCGCTTCGCCCGCGAGCGTGCCCAACAGCGCAAAGCTGACGATCCAGGGCGTAACGAACTGCACCACGCTCACGCCGAAATTTCCGATACCCGCCTGGATGGCGAGCGCAGTGCCCTGAAGGCGCTTGGGGAAAAACAGGCTGGTCGAGGGCATGAAGGACGAGAAATTTCCGCCGCCAAGGCCCGCCAGGAAGGCGAGCCCCATGAGCATCCAATACGGCGTCTCCGGATCCTGCACGGCATAGAACCAGCCGACCACAGGCACGATTAGGGACAGAGTTGCCATGCTGATCACGTGGCGCGTGCCGAACAACGGCACCATGAAAGTGTGGACGATGCGCAACGAGCCGCCCGCGAGACCCGGCATGGCGGCCAGCCAGAACAGTTGCGTCGTCGTCATCTTGAAGCCGACCGCCGGCAGGCGCACGACGAGCGCGCTGACCATGAACCAGACTATGAAGGCCATGATGAGATTGGCCGTGGTGATGGCGAGCGTGCGCCAGGCCCGGGCGCGTCCCGTGCGCTCCCAGAATGCCGCGTCCTCGGGATTCCATTCCGATAGCCACGTGCCGCCGGGCGCGGAATTGGGATTTGGTTTGCTCATGGCCGTGATTCCGCCTTCCTAGCCGTCATGTGACCATGCCGGCCTTGTTCCGCCGCATCTCGCCGTCGCGGGCGGGCAGAACCGGGCCGAGCATGTCGATTTCCGGAAAGTCCTTCGGACCGCGCAGTTCGGGCGCGCGCGCGCGTTCCATGTGCACGATCGCCACATGCATCCACAGCAGCGAGACCGCAACGACGAGGAACAGCAACATGAAACAGCTCGTCCAGATGCCGATGAAGTCGTTCATCGCACCGAAGGCGATTGGCAGCACGAATCCGCCCAGGCCGCCAATAAGCCCGACGATGCCGCCGACCGAGCCGACATGGCCGGGGTAATAAATCGGAATGTGCTTGTAAACCGCGGCTTTGCCGAGGGACATGAAGAAGCCGAGAATGAAGGTGAGGATCGTGAACGGCACGAAGCCGATGGCGATCGTGAAGTGAATCGGCCCCTTGATGCCGGCAACGGTGTATTCGGTCGCGGGATAGGACAACAGGAAGGTGCAAATGACCGAAGCGATGAATGTCCAGTACATGACCCGGCGCGCGCCGTACTTATCGGACAGCACGCCGCCCGTCGCGCGAAACAAACTGCCCGGAATCGAGTAGGCCGCGCCGAGCATTCCGGCCGACATGATGTCGAGGCCGTAAACTCCGACATAATAGCGCGGCAGCCAGAGCGCCAAGGCGACGAAGCCGCCGAAGACGAAGAAGTAATAGAGCGAGAATCGCCAGACCTGGAGATTGCGCAGCGGCGCGAGTTGAGCGGCGAAGGGCACGGGCTTGGCACCGAGGCGGCGGCGCTCGGCCAGGGCCGGATCGTCCTTGGTCGAGAAAAAGAATATGACCGCCATGACGGCCAGCGCCACGGACCAGATCTGCGCCACCGCCTGCCAGCCGAAGGCCACCATGACGAAGGGGGCGGCGAATTTGGTGACCGCCGCGCCCACATTGCCCATGCCGAATATACCGAGCGCCGTGCCTTGGCGCTCCTTCGGATACCAGCGCGAGACATAGGCGATGCCAACCGCGAAGGCGCCGCCCGCGATGCCGACGCCAAGGGCCGCGATCAGAAAGGTCTCGTAGTCATCGGCATAGGACAAAAGCCAAGTCGCGATCGCCGCCGAGACCATGACAATGACGTAAACGATGCGGCCGCCATATTGGTCGGTCCAAATGCCTAGCACCAGGCGGATGAGAGAACCCGTCAGGATGGGGGTTCCAACCAACAGACCGAACTGGGTATCGCTGAGGCCCAAATCCTTTTTGATCTGGACGCCGATGATCGAAAAGATCGTCCAAACCGCAAAGCACGCGGTGAAAGCCACCGTGCTCATCGTCAGGGCCGTCGTCCGCCCGCTTGTGTTCCCGCCGCCCTTCACGCCGTCCCCCACCAACGAACACGCGGCCCATCCGCGACAGAGCGATAGTCGCCGCGGCGGCGAAGGTGGCAGTTGAGATAGATCAAGCGCGCTGGGAGTTGGCGCGAGAAGGAGCGCATTACCCCGAATCGCTCAAGTAGACACATGACCGAGCGCAAGAATAGACTTGATCGGCATCAATTGTGGTGGAACGGGGATCGTCGTGCGACCGACCGATTTGGAAGCCCTGAAGCGATCCGCGCTGTTTCGAGGTTCGCCTGAGGCCGAGCGACTCGCGCGCGCCGCCTTCGTGCAGACCCTGCCGCGCGGCGCGGTCTTGTTCGAACAGGGCACGGATGCGGAATTTCTTCATGTCATTCTCGGCGGGCGTGTCGGGCTGTTTGCGCAAAACCCAGGGCACGAACCGACCGTGGTCGAGGTTTTCGGCGCGGGCGAGGCGGTCCTGGCGCCCGCCGCGTTGCTAAAGCGGCCCTATCTGCTCGATGGCCGCGTGACCGTCGAGGCGCGCATCGTTCTGATTCCGGCCGATGAATTCCGCCGCGCAGTGTCGCGTGATCATAAACTCGCCATCGCCGTCGGCGAAACCCTGGCGCGCCATTGGCGGGGTCTCGTGATTCAGATCAAGGATCTGAAGCTGCGCAATTCCACCCAGCGCCTGGCTTCACACCTTCTCGGCATGGCCGACATGCGCGCCGGCGCGGCGGTTGTGCGGCTCGGCGAGGAGCGGCGCCTTCTGGCGGCGCGCCTTGGCATGACGCCGGAAACGCTTTCGCGGGCGTTCGCTGCGCTGAAGCCGTTCGGCGTGCAGACGCGCGGCCGGGTGGTTCACATTGAAAACATCACCAAGCTGAAGGCGCACGGCGAATACGACGCCCTGCGTTGAACGGCGCGCCTCCGCCCGCCATCTGGCGCGGACGCGCGTCCTCGCTTAATCTCGCGGCACGCGAATTCATCGCGGCGGTTCGGAGGTCACGCCATGTTCGTCCGCACGCTCGCAGACGTCGCGGCCCTCTGTCGCACGCTGTCCCTCGTGAATGGCACCACGCACGCCGCGCGGTTTCTAGTCGCCGCGGACGGAGTGGGATTCTCCTACAGCGATGCACGCTGCGACGCCGGCTCGACCGCGACCATCTGGTACAAGAACCACTGGGAAGCGAACTACATCGTCGAGGGCAAGGCCGAATTGACCGAGCTGTCCGGCGGTCGGAGCTGGACGCTCGCGCCGGGCTCCCTCTATGTCGTGGGGCCCAATGACCACCATGTGTTGCACACGCCCGGGGCCGAGCATCACGTCAGCGTCTTCCACCCCGCCCTTCGCGGCGACGAACGGCACGACGCCGACGGCGCCTTCGAGCCGAGCGGGCCAATCGCAAGAACCGATGGACGCATGTTCGTGAAGACGATCGACGAATTGCGCGCGGCTGGTTACGAGAAAACCAGCGTTACCGGCAATTCGAAGGTAATCCGCATGCTGACCCAGGATGATGGCGTGGGCTTTACCCTCTCGGACGTGCGCGTGAAGGCGGGGGCCGAATCCGTGCTGTGGTACAAGCACCATTGGGAGGCGAACCACGTTCTGTCCGGCACGCTCGAGGTCGAGGATTTGGCCACGGGCAAGATCTGGACTCTCGAACCGGACATGATCTACTGCGTGGGACCCAAAGACCGGCACAAGATTCGCGCGCGCAGCGCGGTGCACCTGTTGAGCATCTTCTGTCCGCCCTTGAGGGGCGATGAGCGGCACGACGCGGACGGCTCGCTGCCGCCGAGCGGGCCCGTGCCGCCGGGTCCCGCCTGACAGGCACGGGCGTCGGCGACGCCGAACGTCACCGCTCCGATCGCCGCAATGTGTACCCCGAGCGATCCAGATCCCAGCACCCGTCCAATGTCCGGGGCAACGCGTCCTTGCGAATGCGATGGGTCGGCGTCTTCGGGAATTCGGCAACGAAAGCGAGATAACGGGGGATCTGGAAGTACGCGAGCGCGCTTTCGCAATGGCGGATAAGGTCGAGGGGTTCGGGAGCCTGCCCGGCCACCGGCTTCACGAACGCCAAAATATCCTGATCGCCGATCTCGGCGTCCACGCCGATCACCGCGCATTCCTCGACCGCCGGATGGGTCTGCAACACGCGCTCGACCTCCCAGGCGGACACATTTTCGCCGCGACGCCGGATGCTGTCCTTGCGCCGGCCGAGATAGCGGAAGAATCCGTCGCCATCGACGCTGCCAAGATCGCCCGTGTGCAACCAGCCGTCCCTAAGCGCCTGGGCCGAGGCCTCGGGATCGCGGAAATATTCCTTCGTGATCAAACCCGGCACGCGCGCGCGCAACGCGATCTCTCCGATCTCACCGAACGCCAAGGGCCTTGCGTCCTCGCCCAGGATGCGCGCCTCGAAGTACGGCAGCACCTTGCCAACCGAGCCGACGAGGCCCTCGCTGTTCACGTGGCTGATGCTCGAACATTCGGTCATGCCGTAGATTTCATGGATTCGCAGTTTGAACCGGTCCATGAACGGCCGCCACAGATTCGCGGGCGCGCCGCCGCCCCAGGCGATTTTCGCACCGCTTTGCGCGTCGTCGTCGCGCGGCGGCTGCTTCAGCAGAATCCCCACCACCCCGCCGACATAGTGGATCTTCGTCGCCCGGTATTTGCGGACCTGATGCCAAAACCGCGACGCGCTGAATCGCTCCGCCAGGGCAAGGGTGATGTCGTTCTGGACGGCCGCGATGAGGGTTTGAATGCCGCCGATGTGAAACAACGGCGCCCACAGGAATTGAACGTCGCCCGGTTGAAAATCCGCCGCCGTGGCGGCACCCGCCGCGGCCGCCCGGCACATCTTGTCGGTGACCGTCACGCCCTTGGGCGGGCCGGTCGTACCCGAGGTGTAGCAAATGGCCAGGGTGTCCTGGGATCGGGGCGCGAATGGCGGGGCGGCCTCCGCGCCTGCGGCCAGCGCGTCCTCGAAGCGATGTCCGGCCGCGCCGGGAACGACGCCCAGCCCTTCGCGCCACAAGACAATGTCGCACCGGGCCCGGGTCAAGGCGGGCACGAGAACATCGGCGAACGAAAAATCCGCGATCGCGGCCCGCGGCGCGGCGTGCGCGAGAAGGTATTCGAGACTCGCGCCGCGCAGATGGACGTTCACCGGAACCTGCACCAAGCCAAGTTTCGCGCCGGCAAGAAACGTCGCGACATGGTCGGGGTGATTGCCGAGCATGACCGCCACGCGGTCGCCGGGCCGAAGGCCCAAATCGGCCAAGGCGTTCGCAAGGCGATTGACCCGCCGATCGAACGCCAAAACGGTGAACTCGGATTCCTCGAACCGCAAATAGACTCGGTTCGGAGTCGCGCGCGCCTGGCTTTCGAGGCTTTGTCGAATCGTGGTGTCGTCGGGAATTGCGTTCATGGATCGCGCTTGGCGCCCCCCCGGCCTGCTACCAGAGCCAGCGCCCGGCGTCCTTGAAATCCCAAATCTCCGTGCCGTCCGCCCCGGCTTGGCGGGATGCCGATATCCGGCCATCGAGCACGCGCGTGGCCATGAACGGGAAGCGGAAGAATGCCGCCCGCAGGGCCTCGGACACCGTGCCGGAAAACGGGCGGAAGGTTTTCAGGACGATCCGATGATGGGCTGCGCTCGCGCTTTCCACCGAAAACTCCTGATAACAGGCTTCAAGCAAGGCCGCGAACAGCGCGGCAATCGCCCCGGCCCCCGTACCCGCAATGCCGGCCATGTCGCGCAATTCGTGGACGTATTGCACGGCAAGGCCGTCCATGGCCTCCGCCACCAGCGCGGCCGTCGCGCCCTCGCCGTAGGCGGACGTCAATACCTCGATCGCCGTCGTCACGTATCCGCCGGCGAAATTCCGCCGCGCCTTCAAGACTCGCGCCTCGGGCCATGCCGCAGGATCAAGCTTCGGCGCCTTGGCGGGATCGAATTCGGGCGTATGGCGCGCGGTTTCGAATTTCAGCGTTTCCGCCGGAGCCAGATCGCGGTCGTGCTCGATGAAATAGCCTTCGTCGTAGGGCTCGCCTTCGGTGATGAACTTGGTCGCGACATAGCCTAGACGCGCGCAGCCCATCATCGGTCCGTTCCGCGGGTGCCATACCGTGAGCACCATGCGGCGCGAACTCCGAGGCAAGGCCAAAAGGGATACGCCGTCGTACATCCACACGGGCGCCATGTACCGAATCCACACCTTCTTCGGCGATTCCTCGATATAGGCCATCCGGCGCTCGCCGATTTGATTCGAAAGATAGTGGTATTTCGCGGCGGCGATCGCGGGCGGATCCTTGTCGATGCCAAGAAGCTTCAGGCCGTCGCGATAATGCCCGCCCTGGTGGTTCGATAGCATCGCGAACCACAGAGACCGCATGCCCTCCTCGCCGTGCGCGCGATAGGCGATGCAGGTCAGGGCGGAAAACATGCGATCCCAGAGCCGCGTCGCGAGCGCGCAGCGCCGCCGCGTTTGGGCCAAATCCTCGTCGCTTCGATTCATGATGGCGCGCGACTTTCCACTTGCCGCACCAGGATGGCGCAATGCCCCGTTAAGGGGAAGCGCGCGATCGCCATCGGGGCGGCGTGGCGTTCGGCCCGGTCTCAGGGGAAGGGAAGCGTGGCGGATGACCGCGCGATCGTGCGACGCTGTCCGTCCCGTGCATCGTCGGCTGGCGGGAAGGGTGAATGGCGATGGCTTCTGCGCGCGATTGGGATATCGAGACCGATGTCGTCGTCGTCGGTTCGGGCGCCGCCGGCCTGTCCGCGGCGCTGAGCGCCGCGATCGGCGGGGCGCGGGTTCTCATCCTGGAGAAGGCCGGCGTGCTCGGCGGCACGACCGCGATGTCGGGCGGCGGCACCTGGATTCCGGCCAATCATCGCATGATCGCCGCGGGCCATCCCGACACGCCCGAGGAGGCGCTCGCCTATATCCGCGCCATGATGCCCGCATCTTGGGCGAAGGACGAGGAGGCGCGCTGGCGGAGCTTCGTCACCCAAGCGCCGGAGATGCTAAAATTCGTCGAGCGCCATACCGCGTTGCGCTTCTCGCTCATCGATCTACCCGATCTCGATCCGCGCGCGCCGGGCGGCAAGGCCTTCGGACGGCTGCTGAGCCCCGAGCTCATCAGCCGCAATACGCTCGGCCCTTGGCGCGACCGAATCCGCAAATCCATCCGGCCGCAAATCTTCACCTTCGACGAAATCATTCTCGGCCCCTTGATGCGCCATCCCGCGCGCACGGCCATCCTCATGGCGCCCCGCCTGCTCCATCGCTTGGCAAGGCGGAAGGTCGGCGTAGGCGCGGCGCTGGTCGTGGGCCTGGTCGGGGGTTGCCTCGAACACGGCTGCGAAATCGAGGTGAATGCGGCGGCGGAAGAACTCATTTCCGACGCGACGAGTGCCGGCGATGCAGGCTCGGGGCGCGTGCTCGGCCTATGCGCGACAATCGGGGGCGAACGCAAGCGCATTCGCGCGCGCCTGGGCGTCGTGCTCGCGACGGGCGGCTACGAATGGGATCGCGCCCTGCTCGGAAAATACTTTCCCACCGATTGGCTTCTGCTCGGCAGCCCGAGCACCAATACCGGCGATGGCCACCGCATGGCGGCGAGCGCGGGCGCCGCATTCGCCCGCATGGATCAGGCGACCATCTATCCGGTATCGACCGTCGAATACGAAGGTCGTCACCACGCCATTCCCGTGAGCCTGCTCGATTTTCCCCATTGCATCCTGGTGGATCGCCACGGCCAGCGCTTCGTCGGCGAATCCGACCGCAACGCCATCGCCCTGGCCATGGCCGCGCGCGACCCGCAATCGGGCGCGTCGCGCCACGCCCCCGCCTGGCGAATCTTCGACGCGCGCTTTGCGCGGCAAAACGCATTCGCGGTCCGGATGGCGAATTGGATTCCGGGCAAGGTGCGCAAGGCACGCTCGCCCGCCGCCTTGGCGCGCACGATCGATGTCGATCCCGACGCCCTCGTCGCCACGCTCGCGCGCTTCAATCGCTTCGCGCGAGCGGGCTTAGACGAGGATTTCGGCCGCCACGATCCCCCGACCGGCGCCGGCCCGGCGCCGTGGTCCAAGACGCGCGGCGCGATCGAAACCCCGCCGTTCTACGCCACGCCCTATTATCTCGGCATTCTCGGCACCAAGGGCGGACCGCGGACGAACGATCGTGGCCAGGCCCTGCGCGCGGATGGCACGATCATAGCCGGGCTGTATTGCGCGGGCTCGTTGATGGCCAATTTCTTTGGCACCGCGGGCGTCGCCGTCGGCACGACGCTGGGACCCCATTTGACCTGGGGTTATCTTTGCGGGCGCAATCTGTTGCGCGAGAACGCGCCATGACAATCGAGCGACCGTGAACGCACCCAAATCGGGGCGCGTCGCGGTCCATCCAAGGGAGAACGTTCATGTACGCACGCATCGGCCGTTTCGACGTGGTCGAAGGCAAGGAGAGCGAGTTGACCGCCGCCTACAAGAAGGCCCTCGCCCCGTTCACGGTGCAAAAGGGCTTCCGCGAGGGCACGCTGTACATCGAGCCCGGCACCGGTTCGGCGCTGTCGATCACGCTGTGGGAAACCAAGGAAGACGCGGACGCAACCGCCAAGGGCGATTTCATCGAAACGGCGATCGCGCTGGTGGCGCCCTATCAGAAGCAGCGCCCGAGCTTCACTGGCTATGTCATGCGGGCCCGCGAAACCCGTCCGCCCAAGATGTGACGCGCCGGGTCCTGCGCCCCGCCTCGGCCGCGCCTCACCGATACCGGCTATCGCCCGGGGCTTGGCCGATTCTATCCACCATCGCGATGCCGAGCGCGGAGGCAATGAACAGGGCGTGAATAATCGCCTGCCACATGACGCCGTTCTCGGTATAGATCGTGCGATCGCTGCCGAGATTGCCCGCCTCGATGAAGGTGCGCAGCAGGTGGATGGAGGAAATGCCGACGATCGCCATGGCCAGCTTGATCTTGAGGACACTGGCGTTCACATGGCTCAGCCATTCCGGCTGATCGGGGTGGTTTTCGAGCTCAAGCCGCGAGACGAAGGTTTCATAGCCGCCCACGATCACCATGATCAGAAGATTCGAGATCATCACGACGTCGATGAGGCCGAGCACGACCAGCATGATCTGCTGCTCGCTGAACGAGAAGCTGTGCGTCACGAGGTGCAGCAACTCCTTGAGGAACAGCACGACATAGACGCATTGCGCGACAATCAGACCCAGATAGAGCGGCAGTTGCAACCAGCGGGACGCGAAGATCAGGCGCGGCAAGGGCCGCAATTGGGCCTTGGGCTTGGACATGGGGGGTTTGGACACGGGCGATTCGGAACCGGATTGAGTCATGCACGATATCTAGGGCATCGGACCGGGCGCGAAAAGGGCGGACGGCCTGGATCGTGGCCCAATTTTTCTGAGTCCGCCTTTCGGGTCCGCGCGATGGCCCCGGGCGCAGCCCTCGCCCGGCAATTCCCTCCGCTCTAGGACCACATCAACAGATTGCCTTCCGGCAAACGGCCGAGAAAGGTGCCGAGCGAGATGCGCGGCTCGTCACCCTTGGAGGGCAGGATTTCGTGCGGATTGCGGGTGTTGAACAGGACGACATCGCCCGCCCTGATCTCGATCACGAATCGTTCCGCGCCCTCGGTCGAGCTGCGCGGCAGGGGAAAGCTCTCGGGGATTTCATCGCCCCTAACCTGGGGCGTCCAGGGATTGTTGTAGACCACGAGCTCGCCCCCGCCCCCCCGGCCAGAAGCGTAAATGTTCCAGCCAATCTGGGCATCGATCCGGCCGATCCGGTAGGGGCGCGCATAATAGGGGTGGTAGTCGCAATGGAGATCGGCGCCAACCGTCATTGCGCGGACGATGCCGGCATAATAGCACCCGTAGCCTTCGCCCTCGTCCGCGATCGCGACGGAAGCCTGGGCGTATACGCGCAACAAGTCTTGCATGCGCGCGATGGGGTCGAACGAGCGCGCGAAAATTTCGCGCAGCCGCGCTTGCGCCGCCGCCACATCGGCGAAATAGGCGCTTTTGTCCCTGTGCCGGTAAAAATGCTGGAAGATGCCGATATAACCGATCTTAGGTTTCGACAGCGCCTCGCCGTCCTTCGAGGCGAAGACGATGGGATGTTGTTCGGCCTCCGTGACAGCGGCGGCAAAGCGCCGGCACTCCTCCTCGGTCGCAAAGTCCTTGATCCGGATGGCCGGGATCCGGTTGTCGAACAGCGCTTGCAGGGTTGCGGCGCCGAGCTCCGCCTCTGCCTTCGATTGCCACGCGCGCATCATCGCCGTTCTCTTGAATTGCCTATTGCGCCGCCCTCTCGGGCGTGGCGGCGGTGTAGTGCTCCATGAAGCGCCGGTTGATCTCGGCATGAAGCGCCACGGCCGTCGGCTCGTAATCAGCGCCGGGCGCGGGTTCCAAGTCGAAATGATGGTAGCGATCGACCCCGCGCACGAGCATGGCGCTGTCGCGCGGCCCGTTGCGCGCGATCGAGGTCGGGATATAGCGCAGGGAATAGCCGATGCGCCGGCGCGGCGAGCGATTGGGCCCCGAGCCATGGACGATGCGCGCATGGTGCAGAGACATTTCGCCGGCCCGAAGCGGCATCTCCACCGCCCTCGCTTCGTCGATCTCCGCTGCCACCGTCTGGCCACGCCACAACAGATTGTCGGGCGCCTGCCTGTCCACGTGCGCCAGGGCGTCGCGATGGGTATCCGGAATCACGCGCATGCAGCCGTTCTCGGCGTCGCAATCCTCGAAAGCAATCCAGGCCGACAAGCCCTGCGGCGAGGCCAGGGACCAATAGGCCGAATCCTGGTGGAGCGAGACGAAGTGCGGGGTGTGCGGCTCCTTGATGAACCATTGGGCGTGATACAGCAGGATGTCCGGCCCGATCAGATCCTCGACGGCGTCGAGGATCTTGGGATGACGGGCAAGGTCGTAGAGCCAGCGCAGGAACAGGTGCGACTTGTTTCGCGCGGCACCCGCGAGCTTGCCGCCCTCGCGCGCTTCGAACGAAGCGAGGGAAAGCCGGTTGCGCGCGACCTCGTCGGGCGACAATGCGGCCACCGGCGAGAGATAGCCGTGGTCATGGAATTGGCTTACGGCCGCCGGCGACAACATCTTCGGCATGTCTTCCCCTCCCCATGGCCGATCGCGGCCCTCGATCGCCCCGCCGGTGGCGGCTTAAGTGCCGCGTTTGCGCGGCGCGGACGCGACGATCGCCGGTTTGGCTATTTCCGGGATCGGGCTCGTGTAGTAGGGCAGATTGTCCACGCGCGGCATCCACCGTCCGCCATCGGCGAGGGCTTTCACGTGGTCGGCGATTTCGCCCAGGGTTGCGAACCACACATTCCCCTTGGACTGCATGTATTCGATGAGGCCGATGACGGCCTCGAGCCGGGACAGCCGCCCACTGACGAAGGGGTGCCAGACACTGACCCAAAGCGCGCCGTGCTTCCACGCCGCGTCGAACTCGGCCCGAAACACCTCGATGGCCCGGCTGGGCGGCGAAATCGGCATCTGGTGGCGGAAATCTCGGTTGTGGACGTAATGCGGCCAGTCGTCGAGGCACCATTCGGTCGGCAGCTCCAACAAACTGCCGGTCTCGTGCCGAAGCACATAGGGCACATCGTCGCCCATCAGCGAGGAATCGTAGGTAAAGCCCTCGGCGATGAGATAGCCGAGCGAGTGCTTCGAGAACGCGAAACTGGGCGCGCGCCAGCCGCGCGGCCGCGCGCCGGTATGGCGCCGGAACGCCTCGACGCCGAAGCGCAGGACGCGAAGTTCTTCCTCCGGCGACAATTCGTTCGGCCGTTCGTGCAGATAGCCATGGAGCGCCAGTTCGTGGCCACCCGCGATGAGCGAGTCCATGCTGGCCGGGAATTTCTCGATGCACCAGCCGGGCACGAAGAAGGTCTGGCGCATCTCGAGGCGCTTTAGCAACTTCACCAGCCTCGGCACCGCGACCGCCGCGTCGTAGCGGACCTGGGATTGGGACGCGACAAGATTGTCCGCGCGTTCGGGATTGTAATAGTTGAGCCCACTATCGCAATCGACGTCCCACGTGATCGCGACCGCGCAGCGCGCGCCGTTCGGCCAGGGGATGGGATTGTCGAGCATTCTGACCTCTCGTCTTTTCCGCGCGGCACATATCATAGCGCAAGGCCCGGGCGAGTGCCCCGCCGCACCGGCGTGGCCAAATCATGGAAAGACCAGCTTCCAAACCATCAGGGCCGAAGCCGATGAAAATCTTCCCCGGCCCTCCGCGTCTCGTCGTCGCCGCGCTCCATCGCCGCATCCAAGACAGCGCCCTCCGTTGGGATCGGCTCTTGGGCATCGCTTGGGCGGGCGCGCATGATCTGGGATATCGGCATCAAGAGTCATGCGGCGCGTCAGGCGGCACCGCGCGTTTTATTCCTGATCATGCGCCGCTTCATCGCCGCGTGCGCGACGCGCGAGCCATCGTGCCACGTACCAAACCACCGATCGATCGGCGTGATGCTGTCGCCGTAGTTCACCTCGAAATATCGGTGATGCAGATAATGCATGTACGAGGCCGCGGGGATTCGCGCCTTGCCGCCGATCACCACCGAGGAAAAGCCGCAATGGTCCCGCGACGGCCCAAAGGCGGAAGCCACCATGTGATAAAGGACCAGCAGCGGATGGGACGGCACCACCCAGTGGATCAGCAGGCTGGAAAAATACAGGACGTGCTCGACCGGGTGCATCGCCAGCCCCGACCACGGACCGGGGTTCGAGTTCTTATGATGAAGGCTGTGTATCCAGCGATAGAGCGGCGGCCAGTGGATCAGCCGGTGAATGCAGTAGAAATGCACGTCGCGGAACACTTGCGTAGCCAGCATGACGAGGCCGAGATAGATCGGCTGGTCGGCCCATTCCACATAAGGCACAAAGCCGTTCGCCATCGCCCACAGAATGACCGCCAGATAGGCCGTCATCACCGGAACGGCGCTCAGCATCGTCCAGATCATGTTATCGAAGTGCTGATTGCCGAAGAGAAAGGACGAGTTCGATTTGGGCCACTGCTCGTCGAACTTGAACGTGACGTCCTGTGCGCGCTGGGTGTAAAGCCGCACATGCCATGCGCTGGTGAAGACGAAGACCAAGGCCGCGTTGATGGCGAAAAGACGCGCGATCCAGCCGAATTCTAAAGTCTTCATCGCCGCCATCTCGGGGATAAGGAACATCCACACGAGAAGCGCGGTGCCGATGTAGAACACGTTCCACGGGAACAGATAGCCCGGCACGCTGAACAGCCATCGCAGAAGGGCCACCGGCCTGGGCGGCCATACGAACAGCGGCGGCGAGACGACTCCTTCCGGAGGAGCCCACCCGCCGGTGTTCACTTTACCGGCAAGAACCGAATCCGTCACCTGCGTTACCACTCGATCGCCGTTCCAGAGCCCGAAAATTGTGCGCTCCTTCGGATAAGTCCGCAAGGGTGGCGCGCACGGAAACATTCGAAGCATGGCGGAAGGCTTGAAGAGCCATCGCACAGGCCGGGGGATTGGAGCGCTTGGCGCGCAATTCGGATCTGGCCTTCCGTGTTGCGGCGCGCGCGGCGCCGACATGGTTACGCGGTCGAGCTTCGTCGCTTGCGTCGAGAAAATGAACCGTTATGGACGGCGGGAGGCGCCGCACCGGTTTCGCCGCGCTTGACCCCGCCGCGCGAAAGGTCGAGGTTCGAATCATGAATCGATAAATCGGGTGGGGCCAAGTCCGATGCGCGATGCGGACGAGGCCGCCAAGCCGGATCGGCAGATGCAGCGCGAGCCGGTCGCGGCCGTCTTCCTCGCCTTCCTCCAGCTCGGCTTCACCTCGTTCGGCGGGCCGGTCGCACATCTCGGATATTTTCGCGACGCCTTCGTGAAGCGCCGCCGCTGGATCGACGGTCGCGCTTACTCCGACTTGGTCGCGTTGTGCCAGTTCCTTCCCGGGCCGGCATCGAGCCAGGTCGGGATCGGAATCGGGCTTGCCAAGGCGGGGCTGCCGGGAGCGTTCGCCGCCTGGTTCGCCTTCTCCATGCCATAGGCGCTCTCCCTCCTGGCCTTCGGCTACGGCATGGCGGCTTTTCACGACGCGATTCCCGGCGCCGTGCTGCACGGCCTGAAGGTGGTCGCTGTCGCGGTCGTTGCCCTGGCGGTCTGGGGAATGGCGCGGGCGCGGTGCTCGCCGCGCCGACGCCGTTCGCCCAGATCGCCGTCATCATCGCCGGCGGGTTGATGGGGATCGCATTTCTGCGCGCCGAAATGAATTCGCGCCAGGTCACGCTGGGCATTGAAGTCGGTAAGTGCGTTGCCCTTACGGCGCTGGCGCTGTACTTCGCGCTGCTGATCGGCCGGCCGATACTCGCTTCCGCCTATCCCTCGCAGACTCTGGCGCTCATCGACAACTTCTACCGCTCGGGCGCCCTGGTCTTCGGCGGCGGCCATGTCGTGCTGCCTCTGCTTCAGTCCGCGGTCGTGCCGCCTGGATGGGTGTCGAACGACGCCTTTCTCGCCGGCTACGGCGCGGCGCAGGCCGTTCCGGGCCCGTTGTTCACCTTCGCGGCCTATCTCGGCACCGTGATGGGACCGGCGCCGAATGGATGGCTCGGCGCTTTGATCTGTCTGACCGCGATTTACGCGCCGTCCTTCTTACTGATCGTGGGGGCGCTGCCATTCTGGGACACCGTGCGCCAATCGCGTCTCGTCCAGAAGGCGTTGCTCGGCATCAATGCCGCCGTGGTCGGGATTCTGCTCGCCGCGCTATACAATCCGGTTTGGACGAGCGGCATTCTCTCGCCCGGCGATTTTGCCCTCGCGCTGGCCGCGTTCGCGCTTTTGGTTTTTCGGAAGATTCCGCCTTGGCTCGTGGTGATCCTGACGGCTGGCGGCAGTTGGGGACTCAAGGTGCTCTCCGGCCTCAACTGAGGAGACGGATCGCCCATCGGATCGGACGCTGGAGGCGACTAAATCCTCTATGCCGGGCTGATTCAGCACAACCTCATGGCGCACTGCGTCTCACTCGCCCACTCGGACGCGTTGGTCGTGGCGGTCTTGCACGATATCGACCTTGCCGCGCGATACGCGACGACCGTCATCGCCCTCAACGGCCGGATAGCCGCGGCAGGGCCGCCATCCGCCGTCTTCACCGCCGAGGCCATTGCAAGGGTGTTCCGGATCGCCGCGCGCCCCTTGACCGATTCCCAGCATGGCGGCTTGCGCATCGTCATTGACGGCCCAATCGCACACGCCGATCGAGTTCCCGCCAAGCAAGCGTTGGGCGCGCGCGAGGAATCGCATTGACCCATGCCAACCACCTTGTCCGCCAGCGACAGACGCGCTGATTGGGATGAAAGTCGAGGCTCGGATCAAACGCCGCCCCGCTGATCCCCTGCAGACCGGACACATCCGCCGCATTCGCTCCCGCCTCTTACTTGCGAAAGATCGCGATGATGTGCTCTTTCGCAAACCGGCCCGCCTTCATCGTCCCTTTTCCCTGCTCGACGGACTCTACTCAAATCCGGAGGAGTCCTGCGGGCGCAGGTCAGCGCCGGTTGGGCCCGGCACCGCATGCGCTCAGGCAGCCAAGGCGGCGTATTTTGATTGCGGGTCCAACTGGCTTGGGTAAGACGCTCGAATCCGGCATCCTAGCGGCCAAGCTCATTCAACGGGGACCATGGCAACGGGGACCATGGCAACGGGGACCATGGCAACGGGGGCCATGGCGTACCGGCTGGATGCGGCACGGGTTTACCGCCTGGGCGGGAAACGGGTCTGAGAATGAGCCCCGTTATCCGGCTCGCGATGCGCGTCAGATCAAGTCGCAACGCAACGAGTGTTCGCGGTCATGGATAGATCGAATTCGCAGGATCGAGCGGAAAGCTCCAAGCGATATCGAGTCAGGCGCGTGATCGTCAACGACACGATGCAGCGGGGATACCGTTACATCCTGACGGAACCGCTCGGGCGCAATTTCGACCCGGAATTCCGCCCTGAACTCACACCCAAGGACATGCTGACGCTCGGTGTTTTCGGCGGCAAGTACCTGACTGACTGCCGAAGGGAATTTCCCCCGAGCTGGTTCACGCACGCCAAGCTGTCGCTGTCCGGCAGGAATGACGCCCTCAACTATTTCGGTGTCGATGCGAGCCAGCCTCTCTCGGTGTGGCGTCGGAACGGTTGGCTTCACGACGACGATCCGCGCGGCTGGTTCCAGTGGTACTGCCGTTATTTCATGGGGCGGCGGCTGCCCCAGGAAGACAAGCGCCAGATCAAGCGCTGGAAGGCGTTCCGGCGACACATCGCGCAGATCAAACAGAACTGCGAACCAGGCGATCCCTTTTGCAGACCGCGCCAGCGACAGGCCTTGCTGCACTGGGCCTACGATAGCCGCAACATCTGAATGCCAATTAGTCAGACGAAGAGCGGCGGCGCGCCCATGAATGATCGGCGGCATCTACAAGGCCGAATTCATCCGCCGCCCGCCAACGCCGTTCGGGCCTTTCAAGCTTCCCGAGGCAATATCCTTGAGCGCCTGCTTCTCGAGCGAGAGATCTGCCTCCAGCCGTTTGAGCCGGGCGTTCTCCCGAAGACTCAACTTTTGAAACAGTTGTCGCGGTGCCACTTTAGAAAGTGCGGATGCGGCCGATCCGCGACACGTAGCGGCGGCGTGGCGCGGCCACCCTTGTTGATGAAAGATTGCACGCTGGCGACATCGTTGGTCTGACGGGAAATGAGAATCTCAAGATCGTCCGAAAGGCTTATGAGGCCACGATCAAACATCCAATGCGCTGTACCCGACAAGGCGATGCCGTTATGGAGGATGTCAGGGCCTTTGTGCTGCACTGGTTGGATATGTGCGGCATCGACCTCCGCTCTACCGCCACCATTAACGATCTTCAGGCCACTAATCGCGCAACGCTCGTCATAGGCGCGAAGGACAATCTTGCGAAAAACACGATCGCGCACAACGCGCGATGTCAGGAACCGAACCCTGTCTCTGGGTTGTTCGAGGATATACGGCGTTTGACCGTCTTCGAAGCCCGTAACTGATTCCGAATCTGCGACGCGCGGGAGCAATGGTTCCTGATCATCGATTCCGCGTTCAATGATCCGGTTGAAGTCTTGCGGAGAGATTGGGCGCACTGCTGCTTGTACGCGCCCCGAAAGATTGCCGTGCGTGTTCAGCAACCCTCGCTCAATCGGACCATCCCTTTCATTGAATGGCACGGGGCGCGCGAAATCGAGATAGGAACCAGGCTCAATGAGCGCCAGATACATGCTGGGAGCTTTGGGATCGGGAATGATCTGCTGCACCCGCGCGATCGCAAAATAACCGCGCGTGCCAGGTATTCGTGAAGGCTCAAGATATACGACCCAATCTCCAATGCTGCCGTTTGCCCGGCTCAGATACTGCTTAGGGAACTGGTATCGCTCGGCGGGGCTGTCGTCGTAAATCGAGTCCGCCCGATGCATGAAGACGCAATAACTCATGCGGAAAAATTACCGTTGGAACGCCCCCTTGTAAAATCACTTTCAATAATGACTCCCTGAGTGGCGATTTTACACTCGGTGGGGGTCGGTCAGAGCCCGGGCTCTTGAATTCTTGCATCTTGCGTTCTCTTCGCCGGGTCAACTGATGCGAATTCTCGACTTGGTTGTTGCGCCATCGACAGCGCATGGTGGTTTTATGTTCCGAGAACGCAAGCAGCGGCACCGTATTTCGGCGAGCAATCCGTGACCAATACTTGGAGAACGACGAAGAGCTTCTTCAATACCTCGTACAAGCGTTGCTAGCCGAATCGTGGCCGGGCGGGATTGCGCTGGGTCGAACGGTGCCTGCCGATCATACGCCACGCACGGCGCCGCGAGGAGTTTTGAACTTTTCGTCAATCACTTCATTTCAGGATTGGTGCGCCCAGCGTCAAGTTCGATACCGACTTGTGAAGCCGCGAGTTTTTTCCGCCAGCACCTTCATCCGCGACGCCCGCGCAACCTTTAGCGCGCCATACTCCCGGCGCCGGCGACAATACGCCGCTTCGGTCACGTCGATTCGGGCGCCGGATCAGCTAGGCGACTCGGCCCGTGACGCCCTTGCGCCAGGCCAGCCACAGCCCGCTAACTGCGATGATCGCGGCACCGGCCGCGGCCCACAGATCTGGCACGTCGCCGAAGACGGCATATCCCAGCAGAGCCGCCGAAAGGATATGCACGTAGCTGTAGGGCGCGAGCTGGGCAGCGCCTGCGTTTTCATAAGCCTTGATCAGCATCAAATGGCCCACCGCGCCAACCAGGCCCATCAGCCCCATCAACGCGGCGTCATGCATGCTGGGCGCCGACCAGGTCCAGGGCAAGCACAGGCCCAGGGCGACCGCGCCGACCGCCGGCGTGTAAAGAAGAGTCGTGTAGGGATTCTCGCGCTGCGCCAGCGAGCGCGTGGCGATCTGGTAAAGCACGAAGCAGAGCGTCGATAGCAGCACCAGCAGGGCGCCCCAATTGGCGAAGTCGAGGCCGGGGCGAATCACGACCATGGCACCGGCGAAGCCGGCCAGCACGGCGATCCAGGTGGCGCGGTCCACCCGCTCGTTCAGGAGAGGCACCGAAAGCGCGGCCAGCATGATTGGCCCCGTGAAAAGCAGGGCGCTGCCCTCGGCCAGCGGCAAAGTGAGGATGCCCAGGATGAATATGACGGTGTGGGCGGTGAAGCCGCCGGAGCGAAGCAGCTGCTGGCTCAGAAAGGGCGTTCGGGCCGTGCCGATCAAGCCGCGCGGCAGCACGATCAACACGCCGACCAGGAGCTGGGCGGCGAACCGGGCCCACAGCACGAAGTAAACATTATAGCCGTCGGCAAGGAACTTTGAGATCGCATCGAGCGACGGAAAGATCGACCACGCGAGCATCGTGATCGCGATGCCGCGTCCTAGCGAGGCATGCGTGGCGTTCGAAATTGGCCGTCTCCAAAAAGAAAAGGGGGAAAGAGGTGCGACTGCCCCGGAAACGGTCTGGCGTTATGACCCGCTTATGCCCGAACGGTTCCCAAAAATTACCTATTTACTTATACAACAGAGCCCTAATTGCTCCAAATTGCCTGGAGCGGGCAGGCGGGTTCCACGGACACCGAGCTAGCTGTCACTTTGGAGCTGGAAGACGGTCATGGCTGGACGACGAGTGAAATACAGGATTGCCAATCCGTAACGGCCGGCACGGCGACACCGTTGTGAAATACGGACGACCCGCGTAGTGATCGCGGTGTTTGGTTCGCGCAGCTGACGACGTAGGATGAACTGGCCCTACGCCGACGGACCGGTCGAAGCATCCGAGGCGCGCGGCGTCGGCCACATTGAAGCGGATCGACAAGGTATAAAATCGCGCCCAATCGTGATCCCACCACCAGATGGCGCCAATTCGTTGATGGAACAATCGGATCGAGTGGCTGGGAGGCGTCGCGGTTGGACGCGAAACGCGACTTCACCGAATTCGACTATCCTGCAATCAATGCAATGCGTTATATGGCTTCGCGGGCGGGGTCACGATTGGGCGCGATTTCACGGCACTGGACGTTCCGATCGATTTTCCAGCCGTCCAGTTGAAGCGGGTGGCATGATCCGAACCCAGCCTGGCCCTCCCTCGGGGAGCCCGGACCTTCATCAGGCGAAAAGGAACCGCCCACCATGACCCCGCATCGTGCGCCGCCACTCCAGACCAGTGGATGGCTCAATGCCAACAAGTCCCTCGACATTCCTGACTTCCGAGGCCGCGTCCTCATCATCGAAGCCTTCCAGATGCTTTGCCCAGGCTGCGTCTCGCACGGCTTGCCGCAAGCGCAGCGCATCGCTCAAGTGTTCCCGAGCGACCATGTCGCGGTGATCGGTCTTCACACGGTCTTCGAACATCACGAGGTGCAAGGTACGCACGCGGCCCTCACCGCATTCGCTCATGAATACCGCCTGAGTTTCCCGATCGGCATCGACCGGCAGGATGGCCGTCTGCCGGTGACGATGACCGCCTACAACATGCAGGGGACGCCAACGCTCGTGGTGATCGACCGCAACGGTTTCCACCGATTTCAGCGCTTCGGTCATGTCGACGACCTGACCCTTGGCAGCATCATCGGCACACTCGTGGAGAAGCCTCTCGAGGTCGGCGAACCTGAGGATACAGTTCCCGTGGGTGGCAACGGAGCCAGTTGCACCGCCCCGTCTACTGGCTGATGACATGAGCAACCGCGTCAAGCTGGTTGGGCTGCTCCGGGTTCCGTGGACACAAAGATAGGTGTCACACTGGAACTGGAGGACGATCATGGCGCAGAGAAGAAGCTTCAGCCGCGAGTTCAAGCTCGAGGCGGTTAGACTGGTCAAAGATCGCGGCGTTTCGGTCGCACAGGCAGGCCGCGATTGACCGGAACGCGCGTAGTAGGCCGGCCTAGTGCCTCCGGTATCTCGGTTTTTCCAAGCCCGATTGTCGCAAAAGAGGCGCCGCGATCGAGGCTGGAGTTTTCCCCCCCGCGTGCTTTTTCGCCCGACCTACCGAGAAAGGTCCGACCTACCGAGGGGCCGACCTACCGAGAAAGACCTGACCTACCGAGAAAGAATCGTCCCTGCGAGCAAAAAAGCGCCCAGAGCCGTGACGGCCAGGGCGCCGGCGATCTCGATGACGCTCCCCCAGACGGGCCGGCCCCCGCGCTCGATCCAACGGCTTGCGGCCGCGCGCGCCACCACGGCGGCGATCCCCATGAGGCCCATGCTCACCGCCATGCCAATGCCGATGGCGATGGTCACTAGCATGCCCGCCAGGACGATCCCGTTCGCCAAGGCGTAAAGCATCACCAGCACCGCGCCGGTGCAGGGCACCATGCCCACGGCCAGCGCCAGCAGCCCTTGACCGCCATGGGAATGGCCGTGATGGCAGCCATGATCATGGCGGTGACGCAGGCGCAGGGTCGCGCGAACGAGAAGGGCGAGGCCTATGGAGATGATGGCGACGTAGCTGGCGATGCGGACGCCCGCGATCTCCTCCGGCGGACGACCGAAGCTTTGGCGCATGAGGACGTCGGCGAGCCCGACCACGATGACCGCGGAGACGACATGGAAAAATGCGATCTGCGCGCCCATGAGGAGTCCGCGCCAGATGGCCGCCCGCTCGGCAAGAAAATAGCTGACGACCACCAGCTTGCCGTGCCCAGGCCCGGCGGCGTGGATCGCGCCGTAGAGCAATCCGAGACCTATTGCCGTGAGCAGGGCCGAGGCCGACCCGCCATCGGCGACGGCGCCCATGCGCGCCGCGATCTCCTCATTGGCGACGCGCTGGAAGGCGATGGCGGAACGGACGAGCCAGGACAATAGCCCTCCGTCCGCGACAGATAGAAGGGGCAGGCTCATGTCTTCTTGCACTTGAGCTCGATGCGCTGAGGAAAGACGAGGCCGAAATAGATCGGATTCGCCTTGTCCTCGCGGATATCGAACACGCACCCCGGCCGTTCGCCTTCGAAGCGAACGGGGTCGGACTTGTCCAGCCCAACGTCCACATAGAACGACGAATCGTAGAGCTTGAGCGTCACCGGCGTGGCGACGGGATCGGCCGGCGCGGCCAGCGGCACGACGAAACGATAGACTATCTGCTTGTCGCGGTAGGACGCCGCGAAATCGGCGAGCCGATCGATCTTCTGGGGCGCATCGCCAAGGCGCAGATGGATGAAATAGCCGTCCTCCCGCGCGCCGTTGAGATCGACCTTCATCTGGTTCAGCGTCGCCTCGTCGAATTTCCCTGTGCGCTTGGGATCGAATTTCTGGCGCAAGAAATCGCTGAACAAGGGATCGAAGGCCCATTCCATGCGCAGCGCGGTGAGTCTGCCCTGGGCAAAGATGAAGGTCGCCGAAGCATCAATCCAGATATGGGGATGGGCGGAAGCGGGAGCGCTCCAGAGGATGAACGGCAGGAGGCCGAAGAGTGCGAAGCAACACCTGCCGCGCCTCTGCCAGATTGACCGCTTGAACATGGCCGCGGCAATATACCCTCAAGCAATGGAAGAACAACGGCCGTGACCAGCGCCCGAACGCCAATCCGATCGCCAACTTTCATCCAATGATCGGCACAATCCGTTCCGCGTTCGCGCCTGTCCGGACGGCGGCGCAATGGGATGATCGGCGCGCAAAGCGCGCGACCGGATCCCCCGACCGGGCGTGGCATCCCTTTGCATCGCCGGAATGTCGTGCTTGGCGCGAACCGGTGGCAGATTACCGATCGCGCTGCGTGACCGGACGGCGTCGCAATCGCCCCGCCTGGCTGCAAGCGGCGGCGGTCGGGGACACGCCTGGCCGGTTCCGCCGCCCCGACCCCGCGCCCTAGCCCTACTTCATCCGCAACTTGACCTCGTAGTGCTTGTGCACAGGCGGGGCCTTTTGGAATGGCCGCACGATGGGCAGGATTTTTTCGAGCATGGAGCCCTGGCCCGCCTTGCCCGTGCGTTCCATGTTTTCCTTCGTGTCCCAGAACGTGACCGACACGGCCTGTTGGGTCCCTGGCTCGATCATCAGTACGGCTTCAAGAAAGCCGGGCTCGGCTTTCACCACCTCGATGGTCTTGCGGTACGCAGCGGTCAGTTCGGCCTCCTTGTTGTCGGCGACCTCGAAGCGATTGATGCGTGCGAACATGGGAGTTCCTTTCTTTTCTCTTTTCCTTATTTCTCGATGATTGCGAAATTCCAATCGCGGCTTGCGCGCCGCTGGCCAATGATGCGCACCCGCGCCCGATCCTCGATCACGCCCGACCCGTAACCCAGCGCAAATCCCCGCGAGGCCGGTTCTTCAGCCACCCTTCGGGCCGGGCGGCACGGGGCCGCTCGGCGAGAGCGAGCCGTCCGCGTCATGGGTTTCGTCGCCGCGCAAGGCCGGGCAGAAAATGCTGATGAGGTGCACGTCGCTAAGCGCGTGCAGGCGGTGGCGGTCCTTGGGCCCGACATTATAAGCCATGCCCGGCTCCACCCGGTGCACCTTGCCCGTGGTCAATTCGGTGACCTCGAGCGTGCCGGAGAGGATGTGGTTCGCCTCCCAATGGTGCTTGAACCAGATCACGGTATCGGCGCCGGCGGTGAAGTGCACGTCGGAGAAGCCGAAGCCGAGATCGTCCGCCTGGGTCAACATCCGCAGCGTCCGGTCCTTGCCGTCCGCGAAGATCAGTTCCTGGCCGGCGGCACGCATCTCCGCGCCGCGTTTGACGAACATGCGCCGCGCGGTCTTGGGTCCGGGCGCGTGGCCCTCGTACCCGCCATCTGCGTCATGGCGTTCGTCGCCGCGCAAGGGCGGGCAGAACACGCTCACATGGTGTTCATCCTCGGTCACGCGGAAGCGGTGCCGGTCGTTCGGACCGACGGTGTAAAGATCGCCGGGCCCCAGCGCATGAACCTGGCCGGTGGCATAGTCCGTGACCTCGGCGCCGCCCGCGACGATGTAATTGGCTTCCCAGTGATTCTTGTACCAAAGATTCGTGTCCGAACCCTTGGCAACCCGGTTGTCGTTGTAGGAAAAGCCCAAGCCGTCCGCGGCCACCAGAAAGCGCGCCGAGCGCGTGGTGTCGCCAACCAGGGATTTGATCCGGCCCTCGGCCCGAAGCCCGTCGAGCGTGCGAATGAACATATCGTTTCCCCCCATCCCCTGCGCCAAGACAGGGATTATGACGCACCGTGCGATCCCGCGCGACTCGGGGTGACGCGACTGGGGGTGACGCGACTGGGGGTGACGCGACGCGGGAACCGCACGATAACGATCCGCCCTCTCGCCCCGGCAAGGCGGCGCGACGCGCGCTCTCGCGGCGGTCCGGTTTCGGCCCTATAATTCGGTCGCCTGATCGACAGGCCTTCGGGGAGAAGCGGCATGAACATGGCGGCGCGACCGCTTTCGCCCGCGCGGCTGGCGACGGATGAAGACATCGCCGCGTACTGGCGCGACGGCGCGGTATGCTTGCGCGGCGCGTTCGACGCCGATTGGATCGCGGAATTGCGCGAGGGAGCGGAGCAATCGCGCAGCGATCCCGCCGCCGACACCCATTGGTATGCGGGCGGTCCGGGTCAGGCGAACGTGTTCTTCAATGTCTCGTACAGCTGGCCGCGCATCGCGGCGTTCCGGCGTTTCATCTGGGAATCGGGCGCCGCGGAAATGGCGGCGCGCTTTACGCGGTCGCGCAAGATAAATCTTCTCTGGGACGGCGTGTTCTATCGCACACCCGGCCTCGATCAACCGACGCCCTGGCACCAGGACATGCCCTATTGGCCGGTCGAGGGCGACACCGTGGCAAGCGTGTGGCTGCCGCTCGACGAGGCACCGCTCGATAGCGTGCTGTCCTTCTATCGCGGTTCGCACCGCATGGGCCGCTTCAAGCGCCTGAGCTTCCGCGACGGCGGCAAATCGGCGCATTTCGCGGCCCCCGACCGACCCGACGCCAAGGACATTCCCGATCTCGAAACCGGGCCCGAGGCGGAGAATGTTCTGCGCTGGGCGATGGAGCCGGGCGATTGCATCGTCTTTCACGGCTACGCCCTGCACGGCGCGCCCGGCAACAAATCCACGGGCAGGGCTTTGCGCGCCACCACCTTTCGATTCGCGGGCGAGGATGTCCGCTATATCGAACGGCCCGAGGGCACCTCGCCCAGCTTCACCGGCCATGCGCTGAAACCCGGCGACGCGCTCGACAGCGAATTGTTCCCCGTGGTCTGGCGCGCCTAGAGTGCGCAATTTTCCGCATCCGGCCTTGCTGATTCCACCCGGCCGGTTCGCGATGCAAATCGCGGGCACGCAGGCAAGGACAGCGCGCGCGTCGGCCTCACCCGCCGCTTAGAGGGCCCATGACGTCGGCAGCCACGATGGAACTTCCCGACATTCAACCCGTGATGATCGGCCCCGTCCCGGTCGACTTCATCCTGTTCGCGGCGACGCTCGCCGGCATCGCGTTCTTCCACCGCCATACCCTGGCGTTGGCGCTGTCGGGGCTCGGCGCGGTCGTGGCCTACAAACTCGTCTTCACCGGATTTTCCGGCGGCCCCGGATTTGGCGGGCTACTCGATCACATGATCCACGAATGGGTCATTTTGGCGAATCTGTTCTGCCTGCTCATGGGCTTTGCGCTGCTGTCGCGCCATTTCGAGAAAAGCGGCGTGCCGGAGGCCATGCCCGCCGTGCTTCCCGATGACTGGACGGGCGGATTTGCCCTACTCGCCATCGTGTTCGTGCTTTCGGCCTTGCTCGACAATATCGCCAGCGCGCTGATCGGCGGGATGATCGCCAAGACCGTGTTCCGTGATCGCGTGCACATCGGCTACCTCGCCGCCATCGTCGCCGCGGCGAACGCCGGCGGCGCGGGCAGCGTGGTCGGCGACACGACCACCACCATGATGTGGATTTCCGGGGTAAGTCCGCTCTCGGTGATCGAGGCCTTTGTCGCCGCGACGGTCGCCCTCGCCGTCTCCGGGTATTTCGCCGCGCGCCAGCAGCACGCCCACGCGCCGATCGTGAAAGACGCGATTCCCGGCGCGCGCATCGATTGGGTGCGCCTCGCCATCGTGGCGCTCATCCTCGTCTGCGCCGTCGGCGCCAATGTCGCGGCAAATCTTCGCGCGCCCGCGATGTTGGATGCCCTGCCCGTGATCGGCCTTGCCGTCTGGGCTGCGATCCTCGTCACCGCCCCCTTGCGCCGGCCCGATTGGCAGGCATTGCCCGAGACCTTCAAGGGCGCGGTCTTCCTGCTATCGCTCGTGACCATTGCCTCGATGATGCCGGTCCAACACCTGCCCGACGCCTCGTGGCAAACCGCGCTCGGCTTGGGTTTCGTGTCGTCGGTGTTCGACAACATTCCCCTCACCAAACTCGCGCTCGAACAGGGCGGCTATGATTGGGGCTTCCTCGCCTATGCCGTGGGTTATGGCGGCTCGATGATCTGGTTCGGCTCTTCCGCCGGCATTGCCCTTGCCAGTCAATTCATCGAGGCGCGCTCGGTCGTGCGCTGGCTGCGCGCGGGCTGGCATGTGCCGCTCGCCTATATCTCCGGCTTTTTGGTCATGTTGGCGGTCCTGGGCTGGAACCCCGATCCGCCACTGCGCTGAGCGCCTAGGTCTGGAGGTGAAAGCGGCGCACGTATTCGCCGTAGAGCGCGACCTCATCGGCGATCCGCGCCTCGTCCCATCCCAGAATATCGGCGATCGCTTCCGCCGCGCGGCGCGCGCCGTCATCGTTTACGGGCGTGCGCCAAGAAAGTCCCGTGCGCCGGAACAGCACATCGACGAGATGCGCGGGGCGTTCGTTCGCCGCGGCGTGCCGCAAGTCCGAGAGTTTCACCTCGGCGTCGGATGCCAGCAGCGGCGGGGAATTCTGGTTTTCGGGAAAGCGCCTCGCGGCATGGGACAAGGGCCGGGGCGCGCCGGACGGCCGCAGGCGGCGCGCGACGATCCCCGCGATCTCGGCGGCGGATTGGCGGTGGAACATGATGGTCGCCCAGCTGATCGTCGCCGCATTGGGCACGCCTTCGTCGGCCAAGTCGTAAACCACGCCGAACGGCATGCGCCTTCCCTTGGGGCGCTTGGCATCGTGGGTGATGGCCCGCGCGCCCGCCCAGCTCAACGCGACATCGGCGCGCTTCAAGTTCGCCGCCGGCAGCAGGTGGTTGATCTCGTCGAGAAGGAAGCGAATGTCCGCTTCCTCGGGGCGGACATCGCCGATATCGCCGTCGTACACGGTTTCGGTCGGCCCGATGTAATGCAGATCGTTCCACGGCATGCAGAAGATATGCTCGCCCTCGCGATTCCAGCCCGCAACCGCATAGCCGCGGCATTCGGACGGCAAGCGCACGGCGATGTGCACGCCCTTGACCGCGACGATCTTGCGCGCGGGCTTGGCGGCGGGCGCGGCCATCTCGTTCATGCGGTCCACCCATGCGCCCGCGGTGTTGAGCAGGAACGCGCCCTCGACGCGGGCGCGCATGCCGGGCGCCTGTGCGTCCTCGAGATCGAGCGCCCACGCCCCGCCCGTGGTGCGCGCGATCTTGGTGACGGCGGTGTAGTTGCGAATCTCGGCGCCCAGGCGCTCGGCGTCGAGCGCGGCGTCGATGCACAGCCGCTCGGGCCAATGGAATTGGTGGTCGTCGAATACCGCCACGCTGTCGATGCGTTCGGGATCGCGCAGCCAGCCGACCAGCGGCAGAGCGCGCGCTTCCGCCGCCGCCATTCGCCGATAGCCGAGCTTCACCGGCGACGGATTCATCGCCTCCAATAGCCGTGCGCCGAGATCGACTTGCCATCCCTTGTAGGCCGCATCGCGGTAAACGGGAATGTGGAGGCGCAACGGCCGCAAGCGCTCGGGCGATTCGGCAAGAAAATGCGCCCGCGCCCGCACCGAGCGCCGCGCGGTGCCGAGGGCGGTCGCGAATTTGCGCGGGTGCCAGAGAAATTCGAAGATCGTGCGGCTCGGCGCGAGATAGCGCAGGCCGCAATGGAGAATGCGGCTCGACCGGCTGGTCGCCGCCGAAGCGAGATCACCCTTCTCCGCCAGAAGGACCGAGTAGCCGGCAGAGGCGAGGTGCTGCGCCGCGCTCGCGCCGCTGATGCCGCCGCCGACGATCAACACGTCGAAGCTTTGGCCGTCGAGTTCGGGCAACGTCTTGCGCATCGCATTTCCCCCGATAGCGCCGGGCGTGGCGCAAAATCCGAACGGGCGGTATATGCAGTTCGGTCCGCCCGCCGGTCGATCCACCCTTAGGCAAGAACGCCGGACGGCAAAGCACAAAGGTGGAACCCAATATGGGCCAAATCGACGCCTTGCTCAAGCCGCTCGTCATCAAGGGCTTGACGATTCGCAACCGGGTCATGAGCACGGCGCACTCGCCCGCCTATGGCGAGGCCGGCATGCCAGGCGAGCGTTATCAGGCCTATCACGAGGAAAAGGCCAAGGGCGGGCTGGGCCTCACGATCTTTGGCGGCTCCTCGACGGTCGCGATCGAATGTCCGCCGACCTTTGGCCAGCTTTCGGTCGCGGACGATTCGGTGGTGCCGTATTTGAGGCGCATGGCCGAACGCATCCACCGGCACGGCGCGGCGACCTTCTGTCAGATCTCGCATTCAGGCCGCCGCACGCGCTGGGACCGAGGCCATTGGCTGGCACCCGTGGCGCCGTCCGCCATCCGCGAACCCGAGCATCGGCCGTTCCCGAAGGAAATGGAGGACTGGGACTTCGATCGCATTCGCGCCGACTTCGGCCAGGCGGCACGGCGCGTGAAGGACGGTGGCATCGACGGCGTCGAACTGCTTTATGCGGGCGGCCATCTGATGCTCCAATTCTGGTCACCCTCGGCCAATACCCGCGCCGACCGATACGGCGGCAGCCTCGAAAATCGCATGCGCTTCGGTTTTGAATGTCTTGAGGATGTGCGCGCCCAGGTGGGGCGGGACTTCATTCTCGGCGTGCGCATCACCTCCGACGAACTCATCGCCGATGGCTTGGCGCCGGATGAATGCGTCGAGATCGCACGCCGGCTCGCGCGCTCGGGCTATATCGATTATCTGAGCGTGATGACCAGCCAACCACGCGATTGGCGTTCGAGCTCCATGAGCACGGTCAACATGTCGTTTCCGGTCGCGCCCTATCTGCACCTCGCCAGCGCGATCAAGGCGGCGATCGATCTGCCGGTCTTCCATGCCGGACGCATTCCCGACCCCGCCACCGCCGCGCGCGCCGTCGCCGAGGGCCATCTCGACATGGTGGCAATGACCCGCGCGCACATCGCCGATCCGCACTTCGTGCGCAAGATGGTCGAGGGCCGCGAGGACGATATCCGCCAATGCGTCGGCGCCAATTATTGCATCGACCGCATCTATGTCGGCGGCGATGCGCTGTGCATCCAGAACCCGGCGACCGGGCGCGAACAAACCATGCCCCATGTCGTGCCCAAGGCCGTCGGGCGCAAGACCGTGGTGGTCGCGGGCGCGGGCGTGGCGGGGCTCGAGGCCGCGCGCGTATCGGCGATGCGCGGCCATCGGGTGGTGTTGTTCGAGGCAGACGGCGTAACCGGCGGACAGCTCAATCTCGCCGCGAAGGCGACGTGGCGAGAGGGCCTATCGGGCATCAATCGCTGGCTCGATGGCCAGGTGCGCAAGCTCGGCGTCGAATTGCACCTGGGCACGCAAGCGAACGCCGAGCGCGTTCTAGCCGAATCGCCGGACGTGGTCGTGATCGCCACCGGCGGCGCGCCGAACAAGGGCGCGTTCGAGGGCCGGGAACTGGCGGTTTCAACCTGGGACGTACTCGGCGGCCGGGCGCAACCCGCCGAATCGATTTTGGTATTCGACGATCAAGGCGGGCACGCGGGTCCATCGGTTGCGGAATTTCTCGCCGCGCGCGGCGCTCGGGTCGAGGTCGCGACGCCCGAGCGCTATCTCGGCATCGAGGTGGGCGGGACGAATTTTCCCGTGCATTTTCGCGAACTCTACAAGCGCGACGTGGTGATGACACCGAATGTGCGTCTTGTGCGCGTGAGCCGCGAGGGCAATCGTTTGCTGGCGGTGCTGCGCAATGAATACACCTTGGCCGAGGAGGAGCGCTTGGTCGATCAGGTGGTCGCCGAGCACGGAACCTTGCCGCGCGCGGAGCTATACTTCGCGCTCAAGGAGCGTTCGAGCAATCGCGGCGAAATCGATTTGCGCGGACTTGCCGAAGGCCAGGCCCGGGTGCTGGCAAAGAATCCCGCGGGAACATTCGCGTTGTTCCGCGTCGGCGATGCGGTCGCCTCGCGCAATATCCACGCGGCGATCTACGATTCCTTGCGCCTGGCAAAGGACTTTTGACGAAGGCTCGCACCGCGCCATGTTCTTCTTTGCATCCAAGATCTTGTGGTGGCTGGTCGAGCCGACCAATGTGCTGGCCGTCGCGGTATGCTTGGCGACGCTTCTATTGCTTCTTGGCAGGGTGCGGACGGCGCGGCGAATCTTCATCACGGTCGCCTCGTTCATTCTCGCCCTCGCGCTTCTGCCCCTGCCGCAGCTCCTCATTCAGCCGCTCGAACAGCGCTTTGCCCGCCCCGACCCCTTGCCCGCGCGCGTGGACGGCATCGTCTTGTTGGGTGGTGCCCAAGTTCCGTCGATGACGCGCGAATACGGCACGCCCGCGCTCAACGGCGCGGCCAACACGGTTACGAGTTTTATGTGGCTGGCGCGGCGCTTTCCCGAAGCAAAACTTATCTTCGCGGGCGGCTCGGGCGATATCCTCGACCCCAAGGCGAGCGAGGCCGAAACCTTGCGCCTGTTCTTCGAACAGCAAGGCTTCGATGCCAGCCGCGTCGTCCTCGAAGGCAAATCGCGCAACACCCACGAGAATGTCGCCTTCGCCAAGGAACTCGCGCGGCCCAAGCCGGGAGAAGTCTGGCTTCTGATCACCCAGGCCATGCATGTGCCGCGTTCGGTCGGCGTCTTCCGCCAGGCGGGCTGGGAGGTCGTGCCCTATCCCGAGGTCTATCGCTACGGCAGGCGCGTCGAGTTTGGAATCCACCCCCATATCGGTCATTCCCTTGCCCTGTTCGGCGCGGGTTTGCGCGAATGGCTCGGTCTTGCGGCCTATGCCGCCACGGGGCGCAGCGCCGCGTTCTTCCCCGCGCCCTGAGGGCCGCGCGCGACTTCAGCGCGGCCGGTGAAAATGCTCCCAAGTATGGGCCAGAAGAAAAGCGCGCACATCGCCCCTCGAGCCCGATAGGACCGGATCGATATCGTCGCCGATCGAAACGCCGAAGCGCCGCGCCAATTCGGCCACCCGGTCATTGGGCTCAAGCTCGTCGGCGCCGCCGTCCGGGCGCAAGCGGTAGAATAACGCGACGATCGTGCCGCTGTCCTCGCGCGCTTGAACCAAAAACAACTCGGCCCCCAAGGGGACGGCGCGGAGGGTCCCCGTGGCGATGTTGGTGCCGGTGATTTCGCGGTAGCGGTACTCCTTGGCGCTATCGCCGGCAAAAACAAAAACCCGCCGCCCGCCAAAAACCCACTCGCCCTCGATCCACGGCAATTCGCGCGCGTCGCGCAAATCGATCGCCGATTCGGCGAGTTCGTAGCAACCGCCCAGCCAAAACAGCGTGGAAAAAACCAGCGCCGCGCGCACGAGCCGTGCGGCCGCGCGCATCCTCAATCGTCGGCGCCGCCGACGCGGCGCAGGCGTGCGGCCCCGGGCTCGGGCGCGATGACCACGGCGGTGCTGTCGGCAATAGGTGTCTCGCCCTCTGGGGAAATGGCCAAGCGGCGAAATAGCGCAAGGCTCTGGATGCGGTCGAGATAGATATAGATCACCGGCGTGAGATAGAGCGTCAGCACCTGGGACAGAACCAATCCGCCCACCACCGTCAATCCGAGCGGCCGGCGCGATTCAGCACCCGTCCCGAGCCCGATCGCAATCGGAATGGCGCCCATGAGCGCCGCCATCGTCGTCATCATGATCGGCCGGAAACGCACCAGACATGCCTCGCGTATCGCGGCGGCCGGGCTTTGGGCATGGTCGCGCTGGGACATCAACGCGAAGTCGATCATCATGATCGCGTTCTTCTTGGCGATACCGATCAGCATGATGATGCCGACGAAGGCATAGAGACTGAGCGGTACGTTGAAAAGGTAGAGCGTAAGTAGGGCCCCAAGACTGGCCGAGGGCAAGCCAGAGAGAATCGTGAGCGGATGGACGAAACTTTCGTAGAGAATGCCGAGCACGATATAAACGGCGAGCAGGGCCATGACCACGAGCAGGCCCATGCCCCTGAACGACGCCTCGAATGCCTTCGCCGCGCCCTGAAAGCCCGTGGCCGTCGTCAAAGGCAGGCGCGTGTCGCGCTCGATGGCCTTGATCGCCGCGATCGCGGTGCCGAGTGATTGCCCTGACGCCAAATTGAAGGAAATGGTGACCGAGGGCAGCTGGCCCAGATGATTCACGGTCAGCGGTCCGATGGCCGGTTTCATTTCGGCGAGCGCGAGCAAGGGCACGAGCGCGCCGGATGTGGCGCGGATGTAGAGCTTGCCGAGCGCGGATGAATCGCGCTGGAATTCATCCTTGAGCTCGACGATGACCTGGTACTGCTCGAAGGGCGTGTAAATCGTCGAGATCTGCTGCGCGCCGAACGCCGAGCCGAGCGCCGTCTGAATCTGCTCGACCGAAATGCCCAGCGCGGCCGCGCGATCGCGGTCGATATTGACCACCAGATTGGGGCTGGTCAGGTACATGTCGGTCGTCACGTCGCGCAGGATGTCGAGCTTCAACATCGCGGACTGCATGGTGCCGGCCGATTTGTAGAGCGTCTCGAGATCGATGTCCTGCAACGTGTATTGATACTGGGCCTTGGTGAACATCCCGCCGATGCGAATGGGCGGCGGATTCTGGAAGTACACCCGGATGCCCGGCACGGCCGCGGTTTTTTTTCGGAACATGTGAACCAATTGCTCGGCCGAAAGCTCGCGCTCGGCGCGAGGCTTCAGGCGCAAGAATAAAAACCCCGAATTGCCTGTCGCGCGCGAGCCGCCCGTGCCGACCGATGACATGAGCCCATCGACGTTCGGATCCTTGAGAAGGATGTCCTTGACGATTTGCTGATTGCGCACCATGGCCTCGAACGACGCGTCCTGCGCGCCCTCGGTATAGCCGATGAGCTGGTTCGAATCCTCGCTGGGAAGCAGATCCTTGGGCACGACCGAGAACAGCATGACTGTCCCCGCAACCGTGGCCAAAAACGCCGCGAAGGTGAGCCGGTGGTGCTTCAGGCACCAATCGAGCGAGCGTTCATAGCCGCGATTGAGAGCCGCGAAGGCACGCTCGGACGCACGGAACAGCCGGCCGCGCGACGAAGCCGGCCCATGATCGGGGCGCACGAAGCGGCTGCACAGCATGGGCGTGAGCGTGAGCGACACGATGCCCGAAACGACGATCGCGGCGCAAATCGTGACGGCGAATTCGTGCAGCAGCCGCCCGAGAATCCCACCCATGAAGATCAACGGCACGAACACGACGGCTAGCGATACCGTCATGGCGATGATCGTGAAGCCGACTTCGCGCGCGCCCTCGACCGCGGCACGGAACGCGGATTTGCCCTTCTCCATGTGGCGGACGATGTTTTCGAGCATGACGATCGCGTCGTCGACCACGAAGCCGACGGACAAAGTAAGCGCCATGAGCGTGAGATTGTTCAGCGAGTAGCCGAAATACCACATCACCGCGAAAGTGCCGATGACCGAGATCGGCAGCGCGAGTGACGGGATGATCGTCGCGGATACGTTGCGCAAGAACACGAAGATGACCATGACGACGAGCGCCGCGGCGAGGCCGAGAGTGAACTGCACATCGTGGATGGCGTTGCGGATCGTCTGCGTGCGGTCGTAGAGAATGTCCAAGCTGATCGCGGCAGGAAGCGATTGGCCGAACTGCGGCAAGATTTTCTTGATTGCCTCGACGGTTTCCACCGTGTTCGACCCCGGCTGGCGATAGATGCCAAGCACGATGCCGCGTTCGGCGTTGTACCAGCTCGCGAGCTTGTCGTTCTCGACCGCGTCCACCGCCTGGCCAATATCCTGCACGCGAACGGGATTGCCGTTGCGCCACACCACGATCTGCCGGTTGTACTGCTCGGCATTGGTCAACTGACCCGTCGAGCGGATCGTCACCGTCTGGTTGGGGCCGTCGAGCGTGCCGGTCGCCTGGTTCTGGTTCGCGCGCTTGATGCCGTCGATCACCTCATCGACACCGATGCCGCGCGCCGCGATGGCGTTGGGATCGACCTGGACGCGCACGGCGTATTTTTGCGAGCCAAAGACCGTGACCTGCGCCACGCCGGCTATGGTCGATACGCGCTGGGCCAGGATGGACTCGGCATAGGCATTGACAGTCGAAAGCGGCAGGGTGGAAGACTGCATCGCCAAAAGAAGAACGGCGAAGTCCGCCGGATTGACCTTTCGGAAGGACGGCGGGTAGGGCATTTCCTGCGGCAAGGACCGGGCGGCGGACGAGATCGCCGTCTGCACGTCCTGCGCCGCGCCGTCGATATCCCGGTTGAGCGCGAAAGTCAGCGTGATCTGGGTCAGACCAAGGGCGCTGGTCGAACTCATCGTCTCGACGCCCGGTATGCGCGAGAACTGCGCCTCGAGCGGTTGGGCGACCGAGGATGCCATGGTTTCGGGCGCCGCGCCCGGAAGGCGCGCGGACACCTGAATGGTCGGGAAATCGACGTTTGGCAGTTCGCTGACCGATAATCCGCGATAGGCAAAGGCGCCGAACAGCAAAAGTGCCGCCATGAGCAGCGTCGTCATCACCGGCCGACGGATGGACAGCTCGGGCAGGGTCATCGCATCATCCCGCGCGTTTCCGACGATCCGCGCCCGCTCACGACGGCAACTTGATCTTGGCGCCGGGGAACAGGCGCAACTGGCCCTCGGTCACGACCTTTTCGCCCGCATCCACGCCCTTATCGATGACCGTCTTGCCCTCGCGCGCGACGCTGGCCGAAACCAAGCGGTGCTCGACGGTCATGTCGTCCTTGACGACATAGACATACGCGCCCTTGGGGCCGTTGAGCACGGCCGAAGACGGCACGGTCACGGCCTCGGACATGGTGCCGAGCGTCAACAGCACGTTGACCGATTGGCCCGGCGTCAGACGTTCGTTGACGTTCTCGAAAACGGCCTTGAGCTGGATCATGCCGGTGGAGGCATCGACGGAATTGTTCATGAATTCGACGCGGCCCACGAGCGGCGCGCCGCTATCGCCTTGTGCCGTCGCCTGCGCCGCAAGCCCACCCTTGGTCATGCGGCTTTTAATCCCCGGCATCAGGCGCTCGGGCACCGAGAACGCCACGAAGATCGGCTGCACCTGATTGATCACAACCAGCGGATTATCGTCATTGGCCTTGACCACATTGCCTTGCTGGATCAGCACATTGCCGGTGCGTCCCTGAACGGGCGCACGGATCTGGGCATAGGCGAGTTCGAGCCGCGCGCGTTCCGCCGCGGCTTCGTCGGCCTTGACGGTCGCGCCCGCGCTGTCGGCGCTGGCCCGCGCGGTTTCGAATTGCTGTTTCGCCACCACGCCGCGAGTGACCAGTTCCTGGTAGCGCGCGAGATCGAGCTTGGCCTTCTCCCACATCGCGCTGTCGCGCGCGAGATTGGCCTCGGCCTGACGCAGCGCCGCCTCGAAGGGCCGACGGTCGATGGAGAAAAGCAATTCGCCCTTCTTCACCATCTGGCCTTCGCGGAAATGCACGCCGGTCACTTGGCCGTCAACCTGCGACTTGATCGCGACGGAGGTGAACGCCTGCACGCTGCCGATCGTCTCCGCGGTCACCGCCATATCTTGACGCGCGGCTTCGGCGACAAGGACGGGCGCAGGCCCGCGCTCGCCGCCTTCCTTCGCGGCCTTGGGACCGAAGCCGATGAATTGCCAATAGCCGAGCGCGCCCGCCGCCAGCACCGCAAGGGCGAGCGCAGGCTTGGCACGGACCTTGAGCATTTCGATCAGGCGTTCGGATTTCATAGCCGTTCATAGCTCGGCGGCAGACCATCGCCGCGCCGCTTCATGTGTCTTTCCTTATACGGGAAATCCCCCGATATCGCCAGCAGGGTCAATGTAAATAATTGTGTAGAAACAATCATTTATGACTTATCCCTGATTCCGGGGGCGCAATTCGATATCTGGGCCAGAATACAAAATATATCGTCCAAACCTTCACCCAGCCCTAGGGATTGAGGTTTGGATTCCCAGCCAAGCCCATGTAGAGCCCCCGCCTCGCGCCGCCTTCGAACGATATTTCCGGCGATCGGCCAGCCAATGGATGCCGGGGATGACAGCTGGAGCGGGCCGCGCTAAGCCATCAAACAATATCGGGGGGATGCAAATGGTCGGCACTTACGACGCGATCGTCATCGGCGGCGGCCATAACGGGCTGACCGCGGCCGGCTATCTCGGCAAGGCCGGGGTCAAGACCTTGGTGCTCGAACGCCGGGCGGTGGTCGGCGGCGCCGCCGTGACCGAGGAATTCCATCCGGGCTACCGCAACTCGATCGCCTCCTACACCATGGGAATCCTGCGCGGCGAGGTCATCCGCGATCTCGAATTGAAGCGCCATGGCCTGCGCACGACCCCCTATCGGGGTTCGCTCGAACTCATGAACGACGGCCGCGCGATTCTGTTCACCGGCGAGGAGGCGCGCGACCAGGCGACGATCGGGCAATTCTCGAATCGCGATTACGATGCGGCCAAGCGTCTGCGCGCGCAGCTCCTGCGCGTGGGCGACATCATTCGCGACCAATGGCTGCGTCCGCCGCCGGATCTGGCGGGCGGCTGGGAGGCGATTTTCTCGAGCCTCGGCACCGTGAACAAATTGCGCAAGCTCGCGCTCGAGGACCGGCTGTTCCTGACGCAGGCCTTCACCATGAGCGCCCACGACTTCTTCTCGCGCTGGTTCGAAAGCCCGGTGATGAAGACGATTTACGCGGTCCATTGCGTATCGAGCAATTTTTCGAGCCTGCATCAACCCGGCTCCGCCGTGCCCTATTTCCTCAACGTGCTCGGCGAGCTCGACGGCGTGCGCTACAAATGGGGCATACCCAAGGGCGGCATGGGCGCCATCACCCAGGCCATGGCGGCATTTTGTCGCGAGCAAGGCGTGGAGATCCGCACGGCCGCGCCGGTTTCGCGCATTGTCATGGACAGAGGCCGCGCGGTCGGGGTGCGTCTCGAATCAGGCGAGGAAATTCCCGCGCGCGTCGTTCTGGCCAACACCGACCCCAAGCGCACCTTTCTCGGCTTCGTGGGCCGCGAGCATCTCGACCCCGAATTCGCCGATCACATCGAGCGGCTGCGCATGGGTCACGCCTCGCTGCGCATGAATCTCGCGCTCAAGGGCGCGCCGACAATCGTGGGTCTGTCGGCGTCGGATAGCGATTTCGCGCTGGGCTGCGCCATCACCATGATCGCCGATCCGGAAACGGTCGAGCGGTGCTATCAGGCCGCGCGCCTCGGCGAGATGCCCGAACGCCCCTACATCAACATGCAGCTTGCCTCGGCGCTCGATCCCGATCTCGCGCCGCCGGGCCATCACGTCATGTCCTTGCTGTGCAAATACTACCCCTACCATCTGTCCGGTGGGCGCAGCTGGGATGCGATCAAGGAACAGGTCGCCGATTCGATTCTCGCCGCCGTCGAAGCACACATGCCGGGATTGTCCGCTCTCGTTGTCGGCCGCCAGGTGCTCTCGCCCCTCGATCTCGAGCGCGTCTTCGGCCTGACCGAGGGCGATATCTTCCACGGCCGCCACGATCTCGATCAGATCTTCAGCCTTCGCCCCCATCCGCGCGCGGCGCGCTACGCCACGCCGGTGGCGGGCCTGTATCTGTGCGGCTCGGGCGCGCATCCGGGCGGCGGCGTGTCCGGCGCGCCCGGCCACAACGCGGCCAAGCGCGTGATCCGCGATTTGAAACGCCGCGCGGCCTGAGCGGGAGGGGCACGGTGAAAAGCTGCGAGATCGTCGTCATCGGCGGAGGTCTTGCGGGCCTGGCCGCCACCGACGCCCTCAGGGACCGCGACGTCGTCCTGCTCGAAGCCGACGAGCGCATTGGCGGGCGCGTCTTCAGCCAGCGCCGCCAGCCGTATTGGCTGAGCGTGGGCGCCCATATCCTGGGCGGGCCCGATTCGCCGATGGGCAAGCTCGCCCAGGAATTCGGGCTGCGCCTGGCGCCCATTCCCGGCGATACCATGGCCATGTTCACGGGCAAACGATTGGTGCGCGGCGGCAGGCCCGAGTTCGCGCCCTTTCGCCTGGCGCTGTCACCGCGCGCGCGTCTTTCGCTCGTTCGCACGGGCTTGCGCCTGCGCCGCGCGGCCTTGCGGGCCGCCGCCGCAACCCCCGACATGACCCACGGCAATCGCGAATTCGCGGGTGAATATCCAACCGTCGAGGGCGACGCGGCGCTCGACCGCAAAAGCTTCGCCGACATCGTCGGCAGCGCCCACCCCGAAGTGGCCGCGCTTTACCGCACCGCCGCGAACCGACTCTCGGCCGAGCCTGGGCAATTGTCCGGCCATTTCGGCGCGAACGCGATCGGCAGTCTATGGGTGAGCAAGCGGCGATACGTCATGACCGTCGAGGGCGGGCTCGGCGAGATCGCGCGGTGCCTGGCCGAACGCGTGGGCGGTTGCGTGACGACCGGCGCGCGCGTGCGCCGCGTGGCCGCGCGCGAAGATGGCGTCGAGATCACGTTCGAGCGCCACGGCGAACCGCATAGTTTGCGCGCGCGCTTTTGCGTGTTCGCCGCGACCGCCATCGCCGCGCGGGAGGTCATCGCGGATTTGCCCGCGGACAAGGCCGAGGCGCTCGGCCATGTGCGCTACGGCCCCTATGTCGTCATGGCCGCGACGACGCGCGAGCCCGGCCCCATGGCGCATGACGATCTGTACGCGGTCGCGCTCGGCGGCCGCACGCTCGCGATGATCTTCAACACGGTTAATCCGCTGCGCGTGCCCGGAGTTGCGCGCACTCCGGGTGGCACGCTGATGATGTACGCGGGCGGGGACCGCGCCGCAGCACTTCTTTCGGCCTCCGACGACGAGATTCGTCGCCTGTTCCTCGACGATGTCCACGCGGTTTTCCCGGCGCTCCAGGGCCTTATCGACGAGACTTGGATTCGCCGCATCCCGCACGGCTATCCGTTCTGGGCGCCCGGACGTCTTGGCCGCCAAGATGCGCTTGCGCGCCCGTTCGGCAATATCTTCTTCGCGGGCGACTGGATCGAGTACCCCTCGACGGACGCCGCCGTGCGCTCGGGCCAATTGGCCGCGCGCGCCATTCGTCGGCGCATGGGGCTCGCGACCTAAGCCTCAACCCGCAGGCGGCTCGTCCACCCCGCCCGCGCGCGCCCGGCGCATCGTGCCGAACATGTTCTTAAGCACGTGGCGCAACCCCGCCGCGCGCGCCATGCGAAAGACGCGCAAGCCCGGAAAGCGCGGCGCGATCCGCCCCGTGAGCGCGAGCCCCCATTGGCGGCCGAGCATGCCCATCTTCTTCCAGGTCTGGTGGGGCTGGGTGTCGGCGAGGATTTCGAGGCCGACGGAGCGTTGGACGACGAGCGCGCCGGCGGCGATCGCGCCCTCGACCAAGGCGCGGCCGCGCAAGGTGCGCGCGGTGATGCCGTTGATGCCCGCATCCTCGCCCGTGGGCGAGCCGCCCGGCCAGACATCATAGGCGATGATATCGGCCTGCTCGCCCACCGGATCCATGCACACCTTGCAGCGGAAATTGAGGTGCCAAAGATCCTTGTCGCCCCAGGCGTCGTTATAGGCGCGCTCGTAGGCGCGGCCGCTCTTGGTTTCCATGCGGATTCGGCCGGGATTGCCGTGGCCGCGAAAGCGAAAGAGCGATAGATCGGCCTCGGCTATGGGAAAGGGCTTCATCAGACGCCACGTCATATCGAGCGTCGGCGCGCCGCCGCAGGAGATCGACATAAGGTATTTGACGCATTCATCGACGCGCGGGTCGCGCTTGGCGAGACGGCGCACCGCCGCCACGTCGCAGGGCTTGGCAATGATGGCAAATGGCCGACCGGCAGCGAGATGTTCGTCGAGATGAAGCAGGGGCGCCACCGGGGAATAGCGCGAGCCCATGCCGGCCAAGACCTCGGCGCGGTTGCGGCTGACATGGGGCAGGTTGCGCACGGGCGCCTCGTCGGGCGAACGCACATGGACGACGAATTCGACCGCCCGGGTTTCGAGCAGATGCACGGCAAGCGCGGTGAGCGCGCCGCCCGTCGCCGCACGAAAGCGAATCTCCGGATCGTTCGCCCAACCGATCCAGCCCGCCTGGGCATAGCCGAATACGGGATCGAAATCGGCGCCGGACCCCGCCATCGCCGCGTCCATGCCGTCGGTTCCGAGAGCCGGACAGGTGGTGTTGATGAGATCGAGGGTCGCCGTGTCGAGCGCCGCCTTGACCACGGGGCGCAGCCGGCCCGCTTGCGTCCAGCGCATCTCGACGCGCGCCGGCCCGGCCAGGCTTGCGCACAGCCCGCAGCCAATGCACAACCCGCCCTTGACGATGTCCTCGATGCGATGCGCCAATGCAGCCCCCTCTCGTCGCGCAAGCATGATACGCGCGCGGCGCGGACGAAACAGCCAAAACCCCGAAAGGGTAGGTGCCCCATGACCAGCGCGATCACCAAGATTTCCGTCTATGCCGTCCAAGTGCCGATCAAGGAAGGCGTCTACACCATGTCGGGGGGGCGCGCGCTCGACGCCTTCGACACCACGATCGCGCGCGTCGAGACCAAGGACGGTCTCGTCGGCTGGGGCGAGGTCACGCCGCTCGGCAATAATTACTTGCCCTCGTACACCGCGGGCGCGCGCACCGGCATCAAGGAAATAGCACCCCGCCTTCTCGGCCTCGACGCAACCGAACTCGCACGCATCAATGGCGAGATGGACCTCGCGCTCAAGGGCCACCCTTACGTGAAAACCGCGATCGACATCGCGTGCTGGGACATCCTCGGGCGCAAGGCGGGATTGCCGGTCGCCATTTTGCTCGGTGGCCGGTTCGGCAAAACGATCAAGCTCTATCGCTCGATCACCAAGGACACGCCCGCCGCCATGGCGCGGCTTATCAAGGGATTCCGCGCCCAGGGCTACCGCACCTTCCAGCTCAAGGTCGGCGGCGAACCCGATCTCGACATCGCGCGCATCCGCGCGACCGCCAAGGCGGTGAAGCCCGGCGACCGCTTGGTCGCGGACGCCAATGGCGGCTGGCTGCCGCACGAGGCGGCGCGCGTCGTCGATGCCGTGCGTGATCTCGATGTCGTGATCGAGCAGCCCTGCCAGAGCTACGAGGAAAATCTGACCATTCGCCAGCGCACGGCGCGGCCATTCGTGCTCGACGAATCGATCGATTCCCTGAGCGCGTTGCAGCGCGGCATCGCCGATGGCGCGATGGATGCGATCAACATCAAGCTGTCGAAATTCGGCGGCCTGTCGCGCGCGCGTCTCATCCGCGACGTCGCCAACGCCAACGGCATCGCCACCACCATCGAGGATACCGCCTGCACCGATATCACGGCCGCGGCCGTCGCGGCGCTTGCCCATTCCACGCCCGAGGCGCTGCGCTTTTCAGTCACGCTGGCGAACGTGAAGCTCGCGTTCCGCACGGCGACGGGCGCGCCTTTCCCGAAGAACGGCGAAGCGGCCTCGCTGCCCGTGCCGGGCCTGGGCGTCGAGCCGATCATGAAGGTGCTCGGCCGGCCGCTGTACGAGGTAAAATAGCTTCGCGTGCGGAGAAACGATCGCATCGCTAGGCGCGGCGGCGCCATGTCGGACGGAGATGCCGGCCCGGACATCGCGCCTCACGCAGATTCGGAGCCGGACGCCGCCCGGGGCGCAAACCCATTCATCGGCGATGCCATCCCCCGCCCCCTCGAAAGGAGATCTCCATGAAACTCTATTATTCCCCGGGCGCGTGCTCGCTCGCCCCGCATATCGCGCTCAAGGAAGCCGGCCTGGCATTCGACGCGGTGACGGTCGATCTCAAGACCAAGAAGACAGGGGCGGGCGCCGATTACCGGGCGATCAACGCCAAGGGCGGCGTACCCGCCATCGAGATGGACGACGGTCAGATCCTGACCGAGGTGGCGGTGGTGCTGCAATACATCGCCGACCGCAAGCCGGAGGCGAAGCTGATGCCGGCGCACGGCACGCTGGCGCGCTGGCGCGTGCTCGAATGGCTGAACTACATCGCGAGCGAAGTGCACAAGGGGTTCGACCCGCTGTGGAATTCGCAGAGCTCCGAAGACACGAAGACGGCGGCGAAGGGTGCGCTCGGCGTACGCCTCGACCATCTGTCGAAAGCGCTCGAGGGCAGGCAATTCCTCGCGGGCGATCTCTTCACCGTCGCGGACGCCTATCTGTTCACCATTCTCGGCTGGACCAAGTACACGAATATCGATCTCGGCAAATGGCCCGTGCTCGCGGCCTATGTGGAGCGCCTCGGCGCGCGCCCGGGCGTGCGCGACGCGCTGCTGGCCGAAGGCCTCGTCTAGGGCGCGGAGCGGCCGCATCGAGCCGCCGATCGCGGGCAAGAGATTCGCGACTCGCCGCGCCGATGACGGCGGGTATCGGCGGATCATTCCGGTGCCAGGCGCAGGAATGTCAATTCGTGCTTGTTGTGATGAAGGTGGACGAGGCGCGCGCCGGGCAAGGCGGCAAGGCGCGCCTGGGCGGCAAAATCGGTTTCGCCCTGAAACTTGACGGTCGCCACGATATTGCGGCACGTCCCCGCCGCGATCCATGCGCTTAGCAAGCGATGGAGGCGTTCGGGATAACACGCGATATCCGAACACAGCCAATCGACGGGTCCGATTTCGGCCGGGTCGAGCGCGAAGGCGCTTATCCGGCGCATTTCCACCCCCGCCATGGCGGCGACGCGCGGCGCGAGCGGTGCCTTGTCGACCGCGATCACCCGCGCGCCGAGCTTGGCCAAAACCCAGGTCCAACCGCCGGGCGAAGCTCCGAGATCGAGGCAGCGTTCGCCCGGGCGCGGCCATCGCCCGGCCACGGTAAACGCCTCCCACAGCTTGAGATAGGCCCGGTTGGGCGGGCCTGATTTATCCGCGACGAATTCCGCCGCGCCGTTCGGAAAGGGGCTGGAGGTGCGCGCGGCGGCGATCACGGTTCGCGGGTCGCGCAAGGTCCAAGCGCCGAGCGGCGCGGCGGGTGCCGGTGCCGGAAACACCAGGGGCTTGGCGGAGACCTTCGGCAATTTTTGGGCGATGAGCGCCGCGCGGCGATGAAAATGCGGGACGTAGCACGACCAATTGCGCTGGATGGCGCGCAAGGCCTTGGCCGCCTCGCCGATGGATTCGACCGCGAGCGCGATCGGATCGTGCCAGATATTCTCGGCCCATGCCGAAGCACGCGCGGGCCCGGGCGCAAACAAAAGCCGCCCGTGGCGCCATTCGACCACGCCCAATTCGTGCTCAAGCGCGGCCTCGAAACCCGCCGCCGCGAGATAGCCGGTGAGGCCGAGCGGTACAGCGCGCGCCGGCACGGCAGCGATTGCCGCCTAGCGCCGCGCCTTGGCTTTGGCCTTGCCCGCCGCCTTTCCGGCCCCCGCCTTGCCCGCGCCCGATTTGTCCGCGCCCGATTTGTCCGCGCCGATGCGCGATACCGCGATACCGGCGAGCATGTACATGATGACATAGACGATCGTGCGATAGATCACCGCCGAGCCGGGCGGGATGCAGATGAACGAGAACCCGGCCAGGCCGCGCTTGCCGATTTCGTGGGCGATGCGAATGACCTCGTAATCGGTCATGCCGATGGGTTCGGCGAGTTCGCCCAGGATGTCGCCGGATGTGGGGCCCGCGCCGCCGAGCACGTCCATGTCGAAATGGACGTAGACGTTCTTGGTGCCCTCGTAGGCGTGGCGCAATTCCTTGACCAGGCCCTCGATGCCGAGTTCGGTGCGCACGCGCCACATGGGATAAAATTTCGCGCCGTGGTCGAGCCACCAGCGCACGATGTTTTGATTCTCCAGCATGCCGCGCTCGCCGATCTCGACGAGATTTTTCGGATCGTAGTTCGGGAAGTGCTCGTACAGCTTGTGCTTCCAGCTGCCGCTGCCGGCGATGCGCGGATCGCGCGTCGCGTTGTCGAGGCGTGCCGCGTCCCAATGGGTGTCGAGCGAGATGCAGCCGACCTTGCCCTTGGTGCGTTCGGCGATGGGCTTGCCGATGGCGTACGAGCCGCACGGGCTGTTCTGGCCGATGACGATGGGAATGGCGCCGGCATCGAGGGCCTGGTTGACCTTTTCCTCGACCGCCGCCTGCGCGCGCAGGACGTTCGCGACCGTCGGCTGGTCGTTCGCCTCGGGCGGGATATTGGCGTCGCCGAAATCGACCACCTTCAGATGCTCGAAGACGTTGAGGTTGAAATCCTGGATATAGCCTGAGCCATAGCGGATCGATTGCTGGCGCACGCGTTGCGGCGAGGCCAGCCATTGGCTCTTATCGACGCCCGCGTATTGCGAGCCCCAGCCCACCGCATAGGGCGCGCCGATGATGACGGCGTCCGCGCCCTTGAGCTCCTCGGGCGTGCTCGCGATTGGCAGGCCCATGAATGACGGTGTTTCCTCGGCCAGTCGCGGGAAATAGCGATGGCGCACGAAGGTCGAATTGCGGATCGTGTCCCAGTCCGGATAACTCATGCGGTCCCCCCTGCCCTCGAACGGGCGAAGGCCCTACATAACGCGGCGCGCAAGCCGCGTCATCTGCCGATGGCCATGATTGCTGATTGTGGAGCGCCGGCCACAAACAGCCATCATGGGCGCGCTGCTTGTGCGGGCGACGATCGTCGCCGGCAAGCCGGTTTATCGCACAGGAAATCTAGGCGTCGCCGTTCTCGCGGCAGCGGGAAGACGACGGAACAGAGATCGCGGCGCGCCGATCGGGCGCGCCCGAGATTCAAGACCGGGATTTAAAACAAGGAAGTCGCGAGCCAGGCGGGACAAAAAGCGCGATTCAGCCGTCCGGGCCTAGCACCTGCAACCTGAAGGACAAGGGACGGTACCGGGCGGCGGACACGGCGACTTCGGCGCCATGGCCTTGGCTTCGCGCTCGAGATGCAAAATGACAGGCGCGACATAGGCCGCGCCGATTGCAAGGCCCAGGCGCGCCAGAGCGCGGCGGCGTTGAAGATCCACAACCGACCCCAACTCTTGTTGCCGATCAGCGTCTTGTGCCATATCCATCCCCTCTCGCTGGCGAATCTTCCCCGGACGCCAAGAAGATTATCACAAGGTTCGGCCCAATTGCTGCAACTACCAGGCCATAACGGCCGAGCCGACCATGGGTGGACCCGATTTGTTCCAACCCTATAGGATGGTCATGATGGGTGCGGGAGATGCGGGGCACATGTGAATGGATCGGGCGCGGCGCCATGGGCTCCAGGCGATGGTGGCCAGGACCAAAAGGCCAGGACCAAAGGGCCGGGGCCAAAAGGCCAGGACTAAAAGGAATGAGTTCGTGATTCTCGCGCCCAGGACCAGCCTGGCCTCCGCCATGGCATGCCATCCGCGGGCGCCGCGATGACCATTGCCCTGTGCGTCGATCTCGATCGCACGCTTATTCGCACAGACAGCTTGATCGAAGGGGTCTTGGCGCTCGTCAAGCGCCGGCCGCAGGATTTGGCGCGCCTGCCGCTATGGCTCGCACGCGGCCGCGCCGCATTCAAGGCCGAGATTGCGCGGCGGGCGGATCTGAATCCAGCGAGCCTGCCCTATGACGAAGCGGTGCTTGAACTCGTGCGCGCGGCACGAGCGGCGGGCCGGCCGACATGGCTGGTCACGGCCGCGGACGAAAGAACCGCCGAAGCCATCGCGCGCCATCTCGGCCTGTTCGACGGCACGATTTCGAGCACGGGCGGCGAGAACCTGAAGGGCGAAGCCAAAGCCCGCCGCCTCGTCGAGCGTTTCGGCGATAAGGGCTTCGACTACGCGGGCGATTGCGCCGCCGATTTGCCGGTCTGGCGGCACGCGCGGCGCGCGCTCGTCTTCGGCACGGAAAGCCTTGCCCGCAAGGCCGCCGGCATCGCCGAAATCGAGCGCCTTGTCGTGCGCCGAGGCGCCAATGGGCGCGCGATCTTCGCTGCCGCGCGTGTCTATCAATGGGTCAAGAACGTGCTGATCTTCGTTCCCCTGCTGGCGGCGCACCGCGCCGTGGACGGCGAGGCACTCGGTCAAACATTCATCGCGTTCCTCGCCTTCGGGCTTTGCGCCTCGTCGGTTTACATCGTGAACGATCTGCTCGATCTCGCCGCCGACCGCGCGCACCCGCGCAAACGCCATCGCCCCTTCGCCTCGGGGGCCTTGTCCCTTGGACTCGGACTCGCCCTGGCGCCGTTGCTGCTCGCGGGCGCGGCGGCGCTGTGCGCGATTCTGCCCCAGGCGTTTGGACTTGCCCTCGCCGCCTATTACACCGCAACCCTCGCCTATTCCCTCGTCTTCAAGCATTACGTGCTCGTGGACATCTTCACCCTCGCGGGACTTTATACCGTGCGCATCGTCGCCGGCGCCGTGGCCGCGGCCGTGCCGCTGTCGTTCTGGCTTCTGCTGTTCTCGATGTTTCTGTTCTTGAGCTTGGCGGCGCTCAAGCGCTACGGCGAGCTCGACGCGCTGGGCCGCGAGAGCCGATCGCACGCGACGAGTCGGGGATATTTCGTGCAGGATTTGGCGATCCTGCAAACTCTCGGCATCTCGGCGGGTTTTATCGCGGTACTGGTCCTCGCTCTCTACATCAACTCGCCCGAGGTCAAGGCATTGTATCGCCTGCCCGAGGCGATTTGGGCGCTGTGCGTACTGGTGCTCTATTGGATCAGTCGCATGTGGCTGAAGGCCCATCGCGGCGCGATGCACGACGATCCGATCGTGTTCGCCGCGCGCGATTGGATCAGCTTGGTCGTGCTCGGCGTCTCGGGCGCGGTCGTGCTGCTTGCCGTCTGAAGATTGATGCGCGAGGTCGCCACGACCTGGGGCCGGGTGACACACGCCGAACACGAGGTCCTGCGCCCGCTGAACCGCGAGGCGCCCTTGCCCGTGGCAGCCGGGATTTCCCGGTACTTGCCGCGCGGCGCCGGGCGAAGTTACGGCGATGTCGGCCTGAACGCGGATGGCGGGCTTTGGGACATGGCGGCGCTCGATCACTTCATCGCCTTCGATGACGCAACGGGCGTCGTGCGCTGCGAGGCGGGCATGCGCTTGGCCGCGCTTCTGGCGATCGCCGTGCCGCGCCGCTGGTTTCCGCCCGTGACGCCAGGCACCAAGGAAGTGACGCTCGGCGGCGCCCTTGCCAACGATGTCCACGGCAAGAATCACCATGTCGCGGGCACGTTCGGTCGGCACGTGCGCCGGTTCGAGCTCGCGCGCGCGGACGGCGAGCGTATGATCTGCGCACCCGACGAGAATCCCGAATTGTTCGCGGCAACCATCGGCGGGCTGGGCCTGACAGGTGCCATCGTCTGGATCGAGCTGCAATTGCGCCGGATTCCAGGCCCTTGGCTCGAGGTCGAGACCATTCCCTTCGGCTCGCTCGGCGAGTTCTTCGCCCTATCGCGCGCGTCCGACGCCAGCCACGAACACACCGTGGCGTGGATCGACGCCATGACCCCGGGCGCACCCGGCGTGTTTTCGCGCGCCAACCATGTTCCTGGCGAAGACGGCCGCCTGCGGGCGCGAGGGCTGCGTCTCTACGCGACGGCGCCGTTCAATCTGGTGCGCCGCCCGGCGCTGCGCGCCTTCCACGCCGTCGTGCGCGCACGCCACGCCCGACGCACGACCACGCGGCGCCATTACGACGGATTTTTCTACCCCCTCGACGGCCTGCCGGATTGGAACCGGCTCTACGGCCCAGCCGGGTTCTTCCAGTACCAATGCGCCCTCCCGGCGAGCGTCGGGCAGGAGGCGGTGCGTGCCGTCCTCGAAGAGGTTGCCCGCTCGGGGGAGTGTTGCGCGCTCGGTGTGCTCAAGATGTTCGGCGATCTGTCCTCGCCGGGACTGTTGTCCTTTCCCATGGCGGGTCCGACTCTCGCTTTGGACTTCCCCAATCGCGGCGCACGATCGCGGACCCTGTTCGATCGACTGGACGTCATCGTGCGTGAAGCTGGCGGGCGGCTCTATCCGGCGAAGGATGCGCGCATGGCGGGCGATTTCTTCCGGCAGAGCTATCCCGGATGGCGCGAATTGGCACGGCGCGCCGATCCCGCCATCTCCTCCGATTTCTGGCGCCGCACGACCGAGGGGGCGCAATGATGAGACGCGTTCTGGTCTTCGGCGCGACATCCGCGATCGCGGGCGCGGTGCTGCGCCTCATGGCGGCGAAAGGCGACTCGCTTTATCTCGTCGGCCGGAATGCTCGGCAACTCGATGTCATTGCCGCGGATTTGCGTATTCGAGGCGCCGGCTTCGTCGGCCACGAAACCATGGATGTGAACGATATCGCGGCGCACGGCGCGATGATCGCGCGCGCCGAGGCGGCACTGGGCGGCCTGGACCTTGCCTTCATCGCCCACGGAACCTTGCCCGATCAACGCGAATGCGAAGAATCGGCCGAGCGCACATTGGCCGAACTCGCGATCAATGCGTCGTCCACCATCGCACTTCTGACGCCGCTGGCTTCGCGGTTCGAGGCAAGGCGCGCCGGGTGCATAGCGGTCATTACCTCGGTCGCGGGCGATCGGGGCCGGGCCAGCAATTACGTGTACGGCGCGGCCAAGGCGGCGCTCGGCGTTTTTCTCGGCGGGTTGCGCCAACGCCTGCACGGCGCCGGCGTGGCGGTGGTCACGATCAAGCCCGGATTCGTCGATACGCCCATGACCGCGCATTTTTCCAAGGGACCGCTTTGGGCCAAGCCGGAAAACCTCGCCCCCGCTATTCTGCGCGCGATCGAGCGGCGCAAGGACGTGATCTATGTGCCGTGCTTCTGGTTCTGGATCATGCTGGCCATACGCGCGGTTCCGGAAGCGGTCTTCAAACGGATAAAACTATGAGAGTGGACGATGCAACGGACGCGGCCGCACGGGGCGCGCGCGGTTTCTGGGGCGAAACCGCGTTCGCCGCCTGCGCCCACGCGGCGATCGCCCTGCTCGGCGGGCGGGTGTTTCGGCCGGCCTTCGACGACGAAATTTACACGCTCGACCTGCTTGAGAAGGTGACGGGCGCGCTCGCGCTGCTCAAGGCCTTCGCCAGCGCCTACGACGTCCATCCGCCGCTGTCCTATCTCGCCTTCTATTTGCTGCACGTATCCGGCGCGGGCGAAGCGGGCCTGCGCGCGCTGTCGCTGGCCATGAGCATGGGCGCGGTGGCGATCGCCCACCGTCTTCTGCTGCGCCTCGATGTGTCCGGCCAAGGTTATGCGGGCGTTTCATCCGCCGAGCGCCTGATCGCCCTCCTCTTTCTGGCGACCACGCCGCTTCTGGTGAGCCAGGGCGATGCGATCCGCTGGTACCCGATGTACGGCTTGGTGTTCATGGCGACGCTGTATTTTCACGTGCGCGAACGCGCGGCCGGGCGCGCGGCCATCGTGTCGTCCGCCGCGGCGGGCGTGCTCGTTTCGGTCAATTTCCTCGGCGTATTCGTCTATCCGCTGCTGACGGCCGACCGGATATTGTCCGGCCGGTTTCGGTGGCGCCGGGAAATCGGCCAGGGCGCGCTGTGCTTGGCGTTCGCCTTGCCCGGTCTTGTGACCCTTGCAGGTGGCCTCCAGGGCGCGCCCACGGACTACATGGCCTCGCAATTCGCGGGCAGCCGGCCCGTCGCCGCGGCGGCGATAACGGCGATCGGATTTCTCGGCGGCCACAGCCTCGGCATCGTGCAATCCATCGCGCTCGTTCCGCTGGGTGCCTTCGCGGCGTTTGTGCTCGCGCGCGGCCTGCGCGACCGTCAAACACGGGTACTCGCGTTCCAATTCGCCGCCCTCGTGGCCATGGTCGCGCTCGGCTTCGCCAAGCCGCGCTCCTTCGCCTATCTCGCGCTCGTGCTTTCGGTCCTGTTCGCCCATCATTTCCTCGCGCGCCGCGCCGCGCGGACGGCGCTCGCCGCGGTCGCGCTCGTGACCGCATTCGGCGCGCTTGCCAATCTCAGGGGCAACGATACGCCGTTCAAGCGCAACACCGCGGTGCCGTTCGAGGAAATCCGCGCCTTCGTCGCCGCCAATACGGGCGCGGACGATGTCGTGATCCTGTCCGACCCCGTGGCGTATTGGAACCTGAGAAATTTCGGCCCTGCCTGCGTGAGCTTGTATCTGTTGAACGGCGATTGCGCGCCTGGCGCGGCGCGGCGTCTGGTTCTCGTCGAGGGTCATAGCGCGCCGGGAGAGCCGCGCGAGGCCTATTTGGCCGCCCGTGGCGCGCTCATTGCCAAGCGGCGCGAGGTGGCGCGCGCGTATTTCGGCGTGGACGAGGAATTCGCCCTGAAGCGCCGCATGCAGCCGGAACTCGGACGCTTCGTGCTCGAGGGCACGATTTACGGCAGCGCCGATACCGACTGACGACCCGCCGCTTCGCGGCAGATCATTTCGTCATTTTCGCGATGGTATTGGTCGTACTGTGTCCGGCCACGAGTTCAGCGAGCACGACCCTGCCGCCATGCTTGGCGACGATCTCGGCGCCGACAACTTGATCCATGCGATAGTCCGCGCCCTTGACCAGCACGTCGGGGCGGATCTCCTCGATCAATGTCTCCGGCGTGTCGTCGCCAAACACCACCACGAGATCGACCGATTCGAGCGAGGCGAGCACGGCGGCGCGCGCCGCTTCGTTCTGAATTGGTCGCGTCGGGCCCTTGAGGCGCGCAACCGAAGCGTCGCCGTTCAAGCCGACCACCAATTTGTCGCACGCGGCCTTGGCCTGGGTCAGAAGCGAGACATGGCCGGGATGGAGCAGATCGAACACGCCATTGGTGAAGCCGATCTTGTTGCCCTCGGCCCTCCAGGACGCGACGCGCGCAAGAGCCGCGGCATGGGCGGCAAACTTGCCCTCGCCGGCACGCAAATCCTGGTCGTGCAGCGCGCCGTAGATTTCGGCGCCGGATGCCACCGCCGTGCCGATCTTGCCGACGACGATGCCGGCCGCCGTATTCGCAAGACGCGCGGCATCGGCCAGCTCCAGGCCCGCCGCCATGGCAGCGGCGAGGATCGCCACGACCGTATCGCCCGCCCCCGACACGTCGAACACTTCACGCGCCTCGGCGGCAAGGTGCAAGGGCGCGCTGTCTCCCTCGACCAGGGTCATGCCGTCGCCGCCGCGCGTGACCAGAACCGCACCCAGCGCGAAGTCACGCACCAGCGCGCGCGCGGCCTCGACGATTTCCGCCTCGTCGTTGAGCGCGCGTCCCGTGGCCTCGGCGAGTTCGGCGCGATTGGGCGTGAGAATCGTCGCCCCGCGATAGCGGCCGAAATCCTTGCCCTTGGGATCGACGATGACGGGTTTGTCCACCGCGCGCGCGGCCTCGATCACGGCGCGCGTCAAATCAGCGGTCAGCACGCCTTTGCCATAGTCCGATAGCACCACCGCCGAAATCTCGCGAAGCGCATTTTCGGCAATGCGGCGGAGATCATCGGCGACCGAGACCGCGATCGGCGTCACGGTTTCGCGGTCCGCGCGCAGCAATTGCTGGTTCAAGGCGACGTAGCGCGACTTGATCGTGGTGACGCGGCCTCGCTCGACATTGAGATAGGGCTCGACCCCGTCGATCGCGGCGATGAGGCCGCTCACCTCGCGCCCGGCCGGGTCGTTGCCGACGACCGAGACGAAGGTCGGGTGCGCGCCGATCGCCACCAGATTGCGCACCACGTTGCCGGCGCCGCCCAGCATGGCGGTCTCGCGCTCGACCAGCAGAACGGGGATGGGCGCTTCAGGCGAAATGCGTTCGACCTTGCCGTAAACATAACGGTCGAGCATGACATCGCCGACGCACAGCACGCCGACGCCTCCCAGGCGTTCGATCAGCGCCGCAAGATCCGAGCGCCGCGTCATCGCCCGTCTCCTGTCTTGTCCGCGTGGGGTATGCGTTCGTCGTTCATGTCTTTGGTATATCGGATTCGCCCGCCCGGCCAAAGTCCCCGGCGCGACGCTTAGGCTCCGAGCACGCCCTCGAACCGCGCTGCAATCGCCTCGATATCGAACGCCGCCTCGGCATGGGCGCGTGCCGCTTGCGCCATGCGCGCGCGCGCGGGCGCATCCGCAAAAAGGCGCTCGGCTTGCGTCAGCCAGGAATCCCGGTCGCCCGGCGCCACGACCACGCCCGCCCCGGCTTCGACGATGAGCCGAGCGGCAAGATTTTCCATCGGGATTGCGGCCAGCACCGGACGGCCCGCGCAGAAATACCCCAGGACCTTGGACGGCACGGCGAAGGCGCCCGCCTCGGCCTCGAGCACCGCCAGCATGACATCGCCCGCAGCCAAGACCTCGCCGAGCCTGTCATAGGGCTGGAAGGGCAGGATCAGCAGATTTCCAAGACCCTCCGTTGCGGCGGCGGCGCGCAGAATATTGGCGCCGCGGCCCTCGGACACGACGACAATATCGGCGCGCGCGCCGAAATGCCGGGCAAGATCGAGGATCAGGCCAGGGTCGTGCTTCATGCCCATCATGCCGGTGTAGAGAAACACCGGCCGCGCGCCCAAGGCGTGCGCGCGCGCCCAGTCATTGTCGCGCGGGCCCGGCGCGATTTCGCCGAGCGGCCCCCAATTGGCGATGACCGCGATACGCGCGCGCGGCACGCCCCATCCGGCAAGGACCGGCACGAAATCCCCGGTGATCGCGATCACGGCATCGGCCGAGCGCGCCAGGCGGCGTTCGCGCCGGATGTGGTACCAGCCGATGGCCGCGCCGAGGATCGGCAGGCGGCGGCTGAGGATGCGAAACGCCGCCAGACCCAGCAAATCCTGCATCCACAATACGGTGCGCGCGCCGACCTCGCGCCCGGCACGGCAAGCGGGAGCCAGCACATCGAGCGGGGTATTGCAGAGCACCACCGCCTCGGGCCGCCAGAGGCGCACGCGCGCGGCCAGGGCACGGCCATAGGCGCGTTCGTAACGATAGCGGCCGAAAAAATTATCGCGCGCATAGGCGCCGCGGCCTTCGACGCCAAGACCTTCCATGGCGAGGCCTGCGGGGTCGTCCGGCTTCAGCTCGAGCGCGCCCTTGGGTGTCGGATTGGCCGAGGCATAGACATGCAGGACCGTATGGCCGCGGCGCGCGAGCGCCCGGCTGAGCTGCACCGCGAAGGGATGCCCCGCGAAATCGTGAATGAGCAGACGCACCGTCGCTATCCTTGAAGCCGCGCCACCTTAGCCGCGCGGCACGGCGGCGGCTATGGCGCGATGATCGATGGCCAAATGGTCGGCGGCGGGGCGGTCGGCGGCGAGGCGCGCGAGTGCGCTTGCGGGAACAGGCGGCGCGCACCTACTCTTGGGGCGCGCGGCACGATCAGGGCCCGCGCGGGAGTTGCGCGGTGCACGATCAGATCACCCCGGTCATTCTGACCTATAACGAGGCGCCGAATATCGGCCGCACGCTCGATCGCCTGACCTGGGCGCCCGACATCGTCGTAGTCGATAGCGCGAGCACCGACGACACGCTCGCCATCGCCCGGCGCTATTCCAATGTGCGCGTCTTTGTCCGGCCTTTCGACAACCACGCCAATCAATGGACCTTCGGGCAGGCCGAAACCGGCATCCGCACCGAGTGGATGATGCGGCTCGATGCCGATTACGTGCTGACCGAGGGCCTGGTGGCGGAAATCGGCGCGTTGGCGCCTAGGCCCGACATCGCCGCATACCGCACGCGCTTTGTGTATTGCGTCCATGGCCGCCGGCTGCGCGCGACGCTGTACCCGCCGCGCCCGCGACTCTTTCGCCGCGCGCGCGGCCGCTTCCATCAGGACGGCCATACCGACGAGGTCGCAATCGACGGCGCCGTCGCCGATTTGCGCCATCCCATCCTGCACGACGACCGCAAGCCGCTGGCCCATTGGGTCGCCTCGCAAAACCGCTATATGGGCCTCGAAGCGGCGAAGCTCGCCGATGCCGCGTTCGGCGAATTGGGCCTGGCCGACCGGCTGCGCCGCTGCACCTATGTCATGCCGTTCGTGACGTTTTTCTACGCGTTGCTCGTGCGCGGCCTCATCCTCGATGGTCGCGCGGGCCTGCACTATTGCTTCCAGCGCACGGCGGCGGAGTTCATCTTGAAGCTCTATCTGATCGACCGCGAACTCGCGCGCGGCGATTGAGCCGTGGTCCACATCCTCGGCATCAACGCCTATCACGGCGATTCCTCGGCCTGCCTCGTCACCGACGGAGTGCTGGTCGCGGCCGCCGAGGAAGAGCGCTTCCGGCGCATCAAGCATTGGGCGGGCTTTCCCGCCCAGGCCATCGCCTATTGCCTGGATGCGGGCGGCATCGCGCTCAAGGACCTGACCCATGTTGCAATCAACCGCGATCCGCGCGCCCGGCTCGGACGCAAGATCGCCTATGCCCTCCTGCGCCGACCGAGCCTCGGCCTCGTGGCCGCGCGGTTGCGCAATGCGCGAAAATGGCAGGGCATCGAAACCGAACTCGCCAGCGCCTTTCCGGACGCGGCATTCTCCGGAACGGTGCATCACATCGAGCACCATCTTTGCCATCTGGCCTCGGCTTTCCTCGTCTCGCCCTTCGAACGCGCGAGCATCGTCTCCATCGACGGCTTCGGCGATTTCTCGTCGGCCGCGTGGGGTTTGGGACAAGGCCAGACCCTGAGCGTCGAGGGCGGGGTGATGTTTCCGCACTCGCTCGGCATCTTTTATCAGGCGATCACCCAGTATCTAGGCTTTCCGCATTACGGCGACGAATACAAGGTCATGGGCCTCGCGCCCTATGGCGTGCCTGCACGGCACGAGGACATGCGGCGCATCGTGCGCGTGGCGCGCGACGGCACGTTTGCATTGGACTTACGTTATTTCCGGCACCACATCGAGAAAGTGAGTTACGAGTGGTCTGGAGGCGCGCCATTCGGCGGCCGATTGTTCACGCCGGCGCTTGAGGAATTGCTTGGACCCGCGCGGCCGCCGGATGCGCCGCTCGAGGATCGCCATCGCGACATCGCGCGTTCGGCCCAAGCCATGTTCGAGGAAGCGGTGTTCACGCTTTACCGCGCCCTGCACGGCCGCCACGGCACGGACAATATCGCGCTCGCGGGCGGCTGCGGCTTCAATTCGGTGGCCAATGGCAGATTGTACGGCCAAACCCCGTATCGACACTGCTATGTCCAGGCGGCCGCGGGCGATGCGGGCGGCGCCGTCGGGGCGGCGTTCGAGACCTGGCGGCGCACGGGCGGCGTTCGACGCTTCGTCATGGATCATGCCCATTGGGGACCGGAATACGACGATGAAGCCGTGCGCGTGGCGCTGGCGGGGCGAGCGCGCGAAGTCGAGGCATCCGGCTGCCGCCCCGAGCGCGTAAGCGACGAGGGCGTGCTCTGTGCGCGCGTGGCGCGCGCCATCGCCGACGGCAAGATCATCGGCTGGTTCCAGGGGCGGATGGAATGGGGGCCGCGCGCGCTCGGCAACCGCTCGATCCTCGCCGACCCTCGCCGTTCGGACATGAAGGACGTCCTCAATCGCAAGATCAAGCGGCGCGAATCCTTCCGACCCTTCGCGCCTTCGGTATTGCGCGAGGAAGCGCCGTCGTGGTTCGAGACCGACGACGACGTGCCGTTCATGATGCAAGTCTTCCAGATTCGGCCAGAGAAACGCGAGCGCATTCCCGCCGTCTGCCATGTCGACGGCTCGGGCCGGCTGCAAACCGTCACGCGCGCGGCCAATCCGCGCTATCACCGGCTGATTTCGAGCTTCGCCGCGGAGACCGGCATACCCATGGTGCTGAACACTTCGTTCAACGAGAACGAGCCGGTCGTCTGCACGCCCGAGCAAGCGCTCGACTGCTTCCTGCGCACCAATATGGACGTCCTCGCGCTCGGCGATTATTTGCTTGCGCGCACCGAAACATAGAGCGCCTCAAGCGCCGCCGCCACGAGCGGCCAAGCGAATTTCTCGCGCGCGAGCGCGGCACCCGCCCGGCCCATGTGCCGCGCCATGTCAGGATCATCGAGCAGACGCGCAAGGCCCGCCTCGACCGCGTCCGCGCGACATGCGACGACGATGCCGGCCGAAGCATCGGTGACTTCGCGCCACAGATTGACCTGGTCCGAAATCAGGACCGGCAAACCCGCCGCCATCGCTTCAAGCACCGCGATGCCGAAATTCTCGCTATAGGACGGCAACACGAACAGCTCGGCGGCGGCGAGCGCCATCCTCTTGTCCTCGCCCGCGAGCATGCCGATCGCGCTGACCCGGTCCGCGATGCCTTCGCGCGCGACCCAGCGCCCAAGTTCCGCCGCCATGCCGTCATCGGGCCCGCCCACGATCAAGTGCAAATCGGGGCGCGCGGCCAAAGTGCGCGCAAAGGCCGGGATCAGAAGGTCGAGGCCTTTTTTCTCGTGCAGCCGTCCGAGGAACAAGACGATGCGCCGACCAGCGGTTTCGGGGTAGCGCGCGCGGAAGCCGCTGCCGTCCGGCATGTGGTCGAATTGGTCGAGGTCGAAGCCGTTCGGCACCACCACGCCCCGCGCACCATGGGCGTGCGGCGTCGCCAAGCGCATTTCCTCCGCGGTCGTATAGTGAATCGCCGCCGCGTGCCGCAGGGCGCGATTCTGGTACAGAACCTCCACCAGCGCCTTCCGCCAGCGGTGCCGCCGGCGAATATAGGGGTCGAGCGTGCCGTGAGGCCGCACGATATAAGGCACGCCCCCGCGACGGCATAACGCCGGTACCGCCCAATCATGGAACAGATAGAGCGAATGCAGATGGACGACGTCGAACGTGGCGATTTCCCGCCGCAGCGCGGCGCACATCGGCAGGGAGGTTTTCCAGAAGCGCGGGGCGTGCACGGCGAAGGAGCGCACGGCGACGCCGCCGTCCTCGACCGCCCGGCCATCCGCGCAAACCTTGCCCTCAAGACCCCAGTCGGTCGTATAGATCTCGACCTCATGGCCGCGCGCCGCGACCGCACGCGCCATTTCGATACAGGCCTTGGACGGGCCGCCGAGCTCGGGCGCCAGGCTTGAAATCGCGTGTAGAATTCGCATCCCCCTTCATACCAGCCCCGCACCCCCCGGCCCAGGACCCCCTTGGAGACCACCCCATCTCAGGCAAACTATTGAAACATCGTGACAAAATCGCTTCCCCCGCCTAATCTTGCGATGGCACGTGGGTTGCGTCGAAAGGGCCGAGAGACGCCATGAGCCAAGAGAATTACCGGGCGCGCATCTATGCGGCCTATGTCCGAAGCCACCGCGATTTAGCGGGCCGGTCGACGCTTGCCGATTTCGAGCCCCGCCGCCCCTATCTCGAGCGCCTCGTGCGCCGCCATTTTCCGCCCGCGCGCAATGCCGCGATCCTCGAGCTCGGCTGCGGTCCGGGCGCGCTCATCCATTTCGCGCGAGGCCTCGGCTTTACGAACATCTCCGGCATCGACCGCTCGCCCGAACAGGTCGCCCTCGCCGCCAAGCTGGGCATCGTCGGCGTGCGCGAGGGGGATGTCCTGGAGGCGTTGGCAAACGCGCCCGAGCGCGCCTATGACGCGATCATCGCCTTCGACGTCATCGAACACTTCACCAAGGACGAGATCGTGGTCTTCGTCGATCGGGTTCTGCGCACACTCAAGCCCGGCGGACGTTTCATCGTGCACACCTGCAATGCCGAGGGACCGTTTTCGGGCGCCTCGCAATACGGCGACTTCACCCATGAAATCGCCTTCACCCGCGCCTCGATCGGTCAATTGCTGACCGCCTCGGGTTTTGCGCGCGTCGAATGTTTCGAGGATCGTCCGATTCCTCATGGCGCGAAAAGCGCCGTGCGCTGGATACTTTGGCATTTCTTTCGGACGATTTTGCGCCTGTACCGCGCGGTGGAAACCGGCGATCTCGATGGCAATGTCATTTTCAGCCAAAACTTCCTGGCCGTGGCCGTCAAATAATGTGCGGGATCGCCGCCCTATTCGCCCATGGCGGCGCGGCGGGTCCGGTGGATGGGCGAGAGCTCGACCGGATTACCGACGCCATGGCCGTGCGCGGACCGGATGATCGCGGCATCTGGACGTCCGGGGACGGCCGCGTCGCGTTCGGTCACCGCCGTCTCGCGATCATCGACCTGTCGCTGGGTGGCCATCAGCCCATGGCCCTGGCGAACGGCGCTGCCGTAATCACCTTCAATGGCGAGATTTATAATTTCCGTGCCTTGCGCGCGGAGCTCGCAGCGCAAGGCCGCGTTCTGGTCACCCAGTCGGATACCGAGGTTCTGCTGCATCTGTACGAGCGCGACGGCGCCGATTGCGTGCGCCATCTGCGCGGCATGTACGCCTTCGCTATTTGGGACGCGCGCCGGCGCGGCATGTTGCTCGCGCGCGATCCCTTCGGGATCAAGCCGCTGTATTATTCCGATGACGGCGCGACGCTGCGCGTTGCCTCGCAGGTGAAGGCGCTGCGCGCGGGCGGGCGCGCGGGCAACGGCGCCTCGGCCGCGGGCCATGTGGGATTCTTTCTGTGGGGCCACGTGCCCGATCCGCACACGCTCCACCGCGATATCGCGGCCCTGCCGGCGGGCCATACAATGTGGGCGGATTCGAACGGCGTCGGGACGCCGCGCGCCTTCTTCGACCTGACCGCTACGCTCGACCGCCCGGCAGCGCCTCTCGACCGCGAACGCCTAGGCGCAATTCTGGCCGATAGCGTGAAACATCATTTCGTCGCCGACACGCCGGTCGGGGTGTTTCTTTCCGCCGGCCTCGATTCGGGCGCGCTGACATCGCTTGCCGCCGAGGAACGCGGCGCGGATTTGCGCACCGTGACGCTGGGCTTCGACGCATTCCGCGGCACGCCCGCGGACGAGGCGCCCCTGGCCGCACGCGTCGCGCGCGCCTTCGGCGCCCGGCATCACGAAGCGCATATCGCGCGCCAGGATTTCGCGGCCGCGCGCGACGCGCTGTTTGCCGCCATGGATCAGCCTACGACCGATGGCGTGAACGTCTATTTCGTCGCGCGCGCGGCGAGGCAAGCCGGACTCAAAGTCGCCTTGTCGGGCTTGGGCGGCGACGAGCTGTTCGCGGGTTATCCGAGCTTCACGCAAATCCCCAAGGCGGTTCGCCGGTTGCGCCCCATCGCCGCCTGCCCCGCTTTGGGTCACGGCTTTCGCGCCATGAGCGCGCCCTTACTCCGCCACATGAGTTCGCCCAAATATGCCGGATTGCTCGAATACGGCGGCAGCTATGCGGGCGCTTATCTGTTGCGCCGTGGATTGTTCATGCCGTGGGAATTGCCGGACCTGCTCGACCCCGATCTGGTGCGCGAGGGCTGGAAGGCGCTGGATCCGATCATGCGGCTGAAGGAGATCGAATCGCCGCTGCCGCGCGCGCGGCAGAAGGTCACGGCGCTTGAGCTCGCCATGTACATGCGCGACCGCTTGCTGCGCGATGCGGATTGGGCGGGGATGGCGCACGGCGTCGAGATTCGCGTGCCCTTCGTGGACACCCATCTGCTTTGGGGCTTGGCGCCCGCCATCGCGGGACGCCATCCGCCCGGTAAGAAGCAGATGATCGAGGCCTTGCCGCGCCCCCTTCCCGCCGAGATCGCCGGCAGGAAAAAAACTGGTTTCGTGGCGCCGGTGCGCGAGTGGCTCGCGGGCGAGGGCGGAGATTTTTCCGGCGAGCGGGGCTTGCGCGGCTGGGCGCGGCTGGTTCACCGCTCGTTCGGCGTCTGACCCCGCCATGGTCCGGCGTATCCTCATCTTCCGCATGGGTAGCCTCGGCGATACCGTTGTATCGCTGCCGTGCTTTCATCTTGTCGCCCGCGCCTTTCCCGATGCCGAGCGCCGCGTTCTGACCAATGTTCCGGTTGCGGCCAAAGCCACGCCGGTCTTGGACGTGCTAGGCGCGAGCGGTCTTGTCCACGGCCATATCCGATACCCCCAAGGCACGCGCGGCGCCGCGGCGCTCTACGCTCTGCGCCGCGAAATCCGCGCCTTCGCGCCCGCCGCGCTCGTCTATCTGACGGAGGCGCGCGGGCGTGCGGCTACGTGGCGCGATATCGCCTTCTTCCGCGCTTGCGCCATTCCGAAAATCATCGGCGCGCCCACCAGCGAGGATTTGGCGGAACCGCGCTTTCTGCCCAAGGAGGGGCGTTGGGAAAGCGAAACCGCGCGTTTGGCGCGCTGTCTGGCGCCTTTGGGCGATGCGGCCCTCGACCGGCGCGAGAACTGGGATTTGCGCTTCAATGGCGAGGAACGGGCGGACGCCTGCCGCGCGCTCGGCTCCTGGCCAGGAGCCGGGCGTTATCTCGCGATCGGCGTGGGGACCAAGATCGACGCCAAGGACTGGGGCGCGGAGAATTGGACTCGCACCATTCGAGGCCTGGCGCGCCCAGGCTGGGGATTGGCTTTGATCGGTTCGGCGGACGAAGGCGAACGCGCGCGCGCCGTCGCGTCCTCCTGGCCGGGGCCGGTGCTCGACCTCACCGGCGTTACCAGACCCAGAGTGAGCGCTCTCGTGCGCGAGGGCGCGAAGTTATATCTCGGCCATGACAGCGGACCCATGCACCTCGCGGCCGCGGTCGGCACGCCGACCGTCGCCGTTTTCAGCGCGCGCAACAAGCCGGGAGTCTGGTTCCCGCACGGCGCGGGCCATGTGGTGTTCTACAACAAGACCGATTGTTTCGGATGCGAGCTCTCGGTATGCGTCGAGCGCGACAAGGAATGTTTGAAGGGCATTTCGCCCGACGGCGTGATCGCCGCCGCGCGCGCGCGCCTAGACACGGTCGAGCGTTCCGAGGCAGGTCGGACACAATGAAAAATTTGGCTGTTTCCGCCATAGCTTTCGTGCTGCTCGCCGCCGCGAACCTGATCACGGGAATTCTGGCCGCGCGCCTGCTGGGGCCCGTGGGGCGCGGCGAGTTGGCCGCAATTTTGTTATGGCCGCAGCTTCTCGCCTCGCTTGGCGGCGCGCTCGTGGTCGATGCCATCGTGCAAGCGGCGGCGGCGCGCGGCGCGCCGATGCCAAGAATCTTCGCCACCGGTCAAGCGCTCGGCCTTGCGATTTCCTTGCCGTTGATGACCCTGGCGGGGATTCTCGTTTGGCTCTTCAACGGCCATTTCCGCGCGGAAGTCGTCGAGACGAGTTATCTCTACGTCCTGATCGTGCCGACGATCATGCTCGCCACATTCGCCAATGGGATGTTTCAGGGCAGCCAGCGCTTCGTGATCTGGAACGCCATGCGGGTCTTCGCGGCTCTGTTGTATCTCGGTTGCGTCTTGGCCGTCTGGGCGTTCGGCGCGGTTTCCGTCGAGTTTCTCGCCTTGGCCTCTCTGGTCGGCGCCGTGCTCACCTATTGCCTGTTGGCCGCGCTGGTCGGGCGCGAGGGCTGGTTCGGCTGTCGGCCTGATCGCGCACTTATGCGCCGTTTCCTCGCCTATGGCCTGCCCATCGCGGGCGGCAGCACATTGCTGGTGATGGGCGAAAGGCTCGACCAGGTGTTGATTTCGCAATGGGAAAGCGAAGCCAGTTTCGGCTTTTATGTCGTCGGCGCCAGCCTTGCCGGAGCCGCCAGCGGCGTAATCGGCTTGCTGGGTGCGGTCGCCTTGCCGCGTGTCGCGGCGGAAACCGACGCGGCCGCGCGCGCCGCGGTCTTCGGACGCTTTCTGCGCGTGACCGCCGTCGTCGTCTCGATCATCGCGGTAACGCTGGCTTTGCTCGCGCCGTTGCTCATCGAGAGCTTGTACGGTCTAGCTTTCCTCGACGCCGTTCCCGTTGTGCGGATTCTGGCCCTTGGCGCGGTGCCCTATGGCCTGAAACAACTCTTGGTTCAAGGAGCCAAGGCCTATGACCGGACGCTCGCGATCGGGCGCATCGAATCCGTGACCGTTGTCGTGAGCGTTCTGGCATTGGCGGCGCTAGTCCCGATTTTCGGGATACGCGGCGCAGCCTGGTCCTTCGTGGCCGCACAGAGCGCCGGTGCCGCCACGGCGGCCTGGCGCGCGCGCAAAATCTACGGCGTCGCATTCGTGTCCTTGATGACACCCCGCGCCGAGGATTGGCGGCAAGTCCAGAACGCCGTGCGCGCCTGGCGGAGTTAGGATGCGTATCGGTCTTGATCTGCGTTGGCTGCAACGCGCCTACCGGAACTCGCCCGAAGGCGCCTTGGGCGGCGTGGGCATGGTCTGCGAGAGCTTGTGGCGCGGCCTTGCGCGCGTTGCGGACGACGCCGTGTTGATCGCGCTCGTCGATCATGGACCCTTGCCGCGCCCGGTCGAGGAATTGGTCCGCGCGGCGCCGCGCCACGAAATCGCGGCCGTGGGCTGGCGCGGGCTATGTCCGCCGCTCGACCGGCGATGGAAATACCTGACGCTCGTGCAATTCGCCGAAACGGAACTCGGCATGAAGCTGCCGCCGCTCGATGTGCTGCATCTGCTCGATCATGCGCCGCCGCCCCGGGGCCTAGCGTGCCCGAGCGTCGTGACCCTGCACGAGTTCTTCGACAAGGTGCGCCAGGGCTGGCCGATTTATCGGGCGTTGTGCGCGCGAATGGCGCGCGCAGACCGCATGGTGGCGGTGTCGGACGCCGTCGGCGAGGATTACCGGGCCCATTACGCGCCGCGACCCGATGCCGTCGATGTCGTGCGTAACGGCATCGATCTCGATATCTTCAAGCCCCTCGATGGCGACCACGAAGCGGCGCGCACCCGCCATGCCATCAAGGGACCATATGTCATGCATGTGGGCGTTCTGACCGAACGTAAGAACCCGGTCGGACTGGTCCGCGCGCTCGCCGCCATGCGCGCCCAAGGGCGCGAGCCGCCATACCTGGTCAGCATAGGCGCCTATCACGCGGTTCCAGGCCGCATCGAGCGTTTGCAAGCGCTCGCGTCCGAGGCGGGCGTGTCCGATCGGCTGGTAGTCCTGGCGCGCGGCGTGAGCGCCGCTGAATTGGCCACGCTCTACCGCGCGAGCCTGGGCCTCGTTTTTCCTTCACTCCACGAGGGTTTCGGTCTGCCCGCGATCGAAAGTCTCGCCTGCGGCACGCCATGCGTGGTGTCGAACACCGGTGGCCTCATCGAAGTGACCGGGCCGCTCGGCATCGCCTGCGATCCGACGGAGCCGTTGTCCATCGCCGCCGGCATCGCGCGCCTGATGGACGACGGCGCCCATCGCCGCCGCGTGGCCGCCGAAGGGCCGATTTGGGCGCAAGGGTTTTCGCGCGAGGCGATGGCGCGGGGCTATCTCGAGGTCTATCGGCGCGCGATCTCGGAGCGGAGAAAGCTTTGAACTTGCCCGAGATCGTCCTGTCGCACAGCGGCTCGAACACCCAGGCCTACCGTATTTTCACGGCGCTGCGCGCGCTCGGCTATCCCGCGCGTTTTGAAACCGGATTCTATTTCACGCGCGGAACCGTTCTCGCGCGCCTCGTCGAAACCTTGCCCGCGGCACTGCGCGGCCCGCTCGAGCGCGAACTCTTGCGCCGCTTCGATCCAGATGTCGAGGCGGCGCATGTGCATCTCTATCCTTGGATGGAAATCGCCTATATCGCACTCGCGCGCCTGGGTATCTCCGAGTCGCGACTGGCGCGTGTCATCTTGTGGCGCGATGCGGCTTTCGACCGCCACGTCGCCCGGCGCATCGCCGCCGCCCCGCCGCGCATCGTCATCGCGCATGACGGCCAGGCGATCGAGACCATTCGCGCCGCGCGGCGCCTGGGCACGATCGCGGTGCTCAACCAAGTGACCGGACACGTGCTCAAGGCGCTGACGACATACCGCGAAGAGGCGGAGCTGTGCCCAGACTTCGCCGATTCGCTCAGCACCCATTTGCCGCTTGAAATCGGCGAGGCGATGCGGCCCGAATCGATCGAAGCGGACTGGATTCTGGCGCCGTCCGAGTACGTGCGCGACTCGCTCGTCGAATACGGCACCGACCCCGCGCGCATCGCCATGCTGCCTTACGGCGTCGATACCAAGCGTTTCTCGCCCGGACCGCCGCGCGCGGCCGAGGCGCCGTTTCGCATCCTCTTTGTCGGCCAGATCGGCCAGAAGAAAGGCATCAAATACCTGCTCGAAGCGGTGCGGCGCCTTGCGCTGCCAAACTTGGAACTCGTGCTCGCGGGCCTCGTGATCGGTGGCGGAAGCGGACTCAAGCCCTATCGCCACCTGTTCCGCCACATCGCCCATGTGCCCCATCACGAAGTGCACCGGCTTTACCGCGATGCCGATATCTTCGTCTTTCCTTCCCTCCATGAGGGCTCCGCTTTCGCAAATCTCGAGGCCATGGCCAGCGGCCTGCCGGTCATCACCACGCCGCGCGCGGGCTCGCTGGTCGAGGATGGGCGCGAGGGCTTCATCGTGCCGATTCGCGACACCGAGGCGCTGATGGATCGCATTGCGTTGTTGTACCGCGACCGGGCGCTGCGCGCCCAAATGGGCGTCGCCGCGCGCGCCAAGGCCGAAGCCAATACCTGGCGCGATCACCGCGCGCGCTTGGATTCCTGGTTGCGCCGCTTCGACGCGCAGGGCCCTCAGAGCGCCGAACGGAAATAGGAAATCGTCCGCTCGAGCCCGTCCTCGAGCCCGACTTTCGGCGCCCAACCCAGTTCGGCCTTGGCGAGCGTGATGTCCGGGCAACGTCGGCGCGGATCGTCCTGCGGCAGGGGCTTGAAGATGAGCTTCGAGCGCGAGCGCGCGAGACGGATGATCGTCTCGGCAAGTTCGCGAATCGTCATCTCGGCCGGATTGCCGAGATTGACTGGACCCGTGAACGGGTCGGGCTTGTCCATGAGGCGAACCAAGCCGTCGATCAGATCGTCAACATAGCAGAATGCGCGCGTCTGGCTGCCATCGCCGTAAATCGCGATGTCCTCGCCCTTGAGCGCCTGGACGATGAAGTTCGAGACCACGCGGCCGTCATTGGCGTGCATCCGCGGACCATAGGTGTTGAAGATGCGCGCGATGCGGATGGCGAGGCCGTGCTGGCGGTGGTAATCGAAAAACAGCGTCTCGGCGCATCGCTTGCCTTCGTCATAGCAGGCGCGGGGCCCCAGCGGATTGACATTGCCGCGATAGGATTCGGGTTGGGGATGAATTTCGGGATCGCCGTAAACTTCGCTGGTCGAGGCCTGCAAGATGCGCGCCTTCACGCGTTTGGCGAGGCCAAGCATGTTGATCGCGCCGTGCACCGAGGTTTTCGTCGTCTGCACGGGGTCGAGCTGGTAGTGAATCGGCGAAGCTGGGCAGGCGAGATTGTAGATGCGATCAACCTCGACGTAGAGGGGAAAGGTCACGTCGTGGCGCATGATCTCGAAATAGGGATTCGGAATCAGGTGAACGATATTCGCCTTGCCGCCGGTGAAATAGTTGTCCGCCGAAATGACCTCGGCGCCGTCGGCCAGCAAGCGCTCGCACAGATGCGAGCCGAGAAAGCCCGCGCCGCCCGTCACCAAAACTCTCATCTTCATCCGATGCACTCCGTGGTATTGCGCTCCGGGGCCGCCATTCAGGTCCTGGGTTTCCGCGCGAGGAAGGCTGGGCGATGGGACCCGCCGATCCGGCGCTTGAGCGCGCCAGGAAGGCCGAAGACTTCCAAATCCGCAAACCCCGCGCGTCCGATCAAGGACGCGACGTGGCGCGCAAGAAAACTATGCGGATGCGCCTCGACGAGAATTGAGCCGCGCGCAAGACGCCGCGTCAGATGCTCGAATCGCAGCCTCCCGGCAAGCGAAAGGCAATCCACCCCGACCAAAAGACGCCCGCCCGGACGCAGCGCCCGATAGGCGTTCGCCAGAATTGCCGCCGGGTCGCGGACATGATCGAGCACGTTGTAGCTCAGCACGGTGTCGAACTCCGCCACGCCCGACAGCGCCTCGCCCGCACCCTGCCGGTACTCGCCCTCTCCAGCCAAGGTCTCAAGCCAACGCACGAAGGGAAGAGCCCAATCGAGCCGCGCTGACGCGGTGTCGAGCAAGTGCCGGCGCGGCAACGGATCGATCTTCACCAAGCGCCGCATGGCCGCCTTATCGGCATAGAACGACGCCACGCTCAATCCCAAGGGGCCGCAGCCGATTTCGAGCACCTCGGCGCCGTCGAACAACGCCGCCTGGCGCTCGCGCCCCAGGAGCGCAAGAAATCCGGGCTTTTCCGCCGCGATGCGCAGCAGTTCCGCCAAGTCCATGTCGGCCCAATAGCGCTGTTCGGAGGCTTGCGCCTCGCGCCAGCGCATCTCGCTCACGGCCGTGCTCGACGGGGAATCGTTCACGGCCAAAGACCTAGCCTTTTGCGCGCCCGGCGGCAAATCGCGGGACGCCCGAAGCCGGGCGCCAAAGCCCGGCAAGCCGGCGTCGCCCAAGGCGCAACGCGACCCCGGGCTCGGCCGCGAGCAGCCATTCGCGCCGAAACTTGGCAAAATTCTTGGCTTCGGCCGGATAGAGCGCGCGCGTCTCCGCCACCATGCGGGAGAACTCGCCAGCGGCGAGCCCGCCTGGCGGAGTGGCCAGCCATGAGGGCGGCGTGCGCGCGCCCTTGGGCACGATTTCGAGCGCCGCCAGAAGGGCCATGAAGGCACGGGCGGGGCGCATCATGTTCGCGCGGCGCAGGATGTCTTCGACCGCGCGTTGGTCGAGCGCGGGCGCACCCGCCAGCAATTTTACCGCATCGATGATCTTGTTGGCGGCAAAGGCGCCGAATTTATCTTTTGCCGCGTTGGAAATACACAGGATAAAGGCGTGCTCGACAGATGGCACGCGGAACGCGATGCCACCGGCCCGAAATTCGCGCGCGTGCGCAAACACCGTCTCGGCGTCGAGCGCGCGGTCGAGCGGATCGCTGTCGGGGGCGGTATGCAAATCGAGATTGCACGCGCCGTCGGCCGAGACAAAGGGCGCGAAGCTGGCGGTCGAGACGAAGCCCCAGCGCGGCACCTCGCCCGTGCGGAAGGCGAAACCCCGCGCACCGAGCACCTCGACGGCACGCGCAAGATCGCGCGGTCGCACCAGAACGTCGAGATCGCCCGATATGCGCGTCTCGGGCTCGTCGAAGAACGCGTGGGCGTTGGCGAAGCCCTTGATGCAGACGGTCTCGACGCCCTCATCGGCTAGCACGCCCATCCAGCGAAGATGGGCGCGATGCTGAAATCGCGCGAATAGGCGGGCTTTTTCGACTCGCGCCGGATCGAACAGCGCGCCGATCCGGCGCTCGAGCGGGGCCAGCAATTGTGCCACAAGGGCCAGGGACGTGAGATCGGCAAGTCTCTGGGCGGCGGCGGCGACCGTATTGCGGTCGGCGGGCATAGCGCAGCCCTTCGGATCGCCGAGCGCCGCCCATATGAAGCTCCGGTCGAGGGACGCCCGTCCGGACATGTCAACGCGTGTGCAGGAAATCGCGCTTGGTCCGCTCAAGCACGAGACAGGTAAGCGTGCCCGTGGCATAGGCGCCGGTGTCGATGCCGATGCGATTGGGTTTGACCTCGGGCGTCCAGTTTATCGAATGGCCGTGGACGATGATCTTGGGATGGGCGGCCATTGACGACAAAAATTCATCGCGGATCCACAGCATGTCCTGATCGGCCTGGCGGTCGAGCGCCACACCCGGGCGGATGCCCGCGTGGACGAACAGATAATCGCCCTCGACATGGCTGAGCGCGAGGGCTTCGAGGAAGGCCTTGTGGCGCGCGGGAAGCGCGCGGCGCAGCGAGGCTTGGGCGTAGTCGGCGCGTTCATCCATGCGCGCGGACTCGCCGACCCCGACGCCATAGCTGAGAAGGGTCGCAAGACCGCCATTGGCCAGCCAGGGCGGGCCGACCGAAATATCGTCGAGAAAGCGCAGCATGAATTCCTCGTGATTGCCGCGCAGGTGGACGCTTTCGAATCCGGGCAAGGGGTGGTCGAGCAACAGGTCGATGACTTGGCGCGACTCGTGGCCGCGATCGACGTAATCGCCCAAATAGACGACGACCTTGCGTGCGATCGGCGCACGCCGCGCATCCTCTTCGATGAGGCCGCGCAATGCGCGCAGCAGATCCGCCCGGCCGTGAATATCGCCGATGGCATAGACCCGCGTGTCCCTGGGGACGGTTGGGTTTTCAAGCGTGCGCCGTTCGCCGAACAATCTCATGGATAAGCCTCGCGCCGGGATTTTAGCACGCGCGCGCCGCCGGCAAGCCGAATATGGCGCCGGTTGGCTCCGTTGGCGGGGCCGGGCGGGTCTGGCGCGCCCAGGGCGGGGGAAGTCCGGGCGGAAAACTCAGGGCGCGGGCGGGCGGGCGGAATCGAAGGCGGCGCGGCCGCCGCGGTTGTCGAGGTAATTCGAAAGCGCCGCAACCACCGGACGATCATAGGCCCGACCGATTTCGCCGAACAACGTGGCAAGCGCCGCGTCGACGCCGAGGCCGGGGCGGTGAGCGCGCGCGCTGACCATGGCGACAAAGGCATTGGCGGCCGCGACGACGCGGGCGGTGGTAAGAATTTGGTCGCCTGCAAGGCCGCGAGGGCCGCCCGTGCCGTCCCAGCGCTCGCCCGATTGGCGGATGGTTTCAGCCACGGGGCCGTCGAACTCGACATCGGCGACGAAATCCGCCCCCGCCTGCACGCTATCGCGGATCTGCCGGCGCTCGGCTTCATCGAGCGGCCCCGAACGCGTGAGCACGTCCTCGGACACCAGGATTTTGCCAAGATTGAGGAGATTGCCGGCGTATTCGGCCGCCTCGCGTTCGGCGAGCGGCAACTCCATTTCGTCGGCGATGGCACGCGCGAGCCGACCCACGCGCTGGGAATGGTTCGCCGCATAGGGGTCGCGCCGGTCCACGACCGAAAGCAGGCTTTGCACCAAATGGCGCAAGGTGCGTTCGCGCCGCTCGCGTTCGGTGACGACATCGGTCACGTCTTCCTCGACGACCAGAACTCCGCCCGGCCCTTCCTCGCTTTCGGCGAGCGGCACATGGGAGGATTGGAGCACCCGCACGCCGCCGCCGAGATCGACCCGGTCGATGGCCGTCGCGGTCTCGTGCGCGGCCCAAGCCTGCTCGCTGAGCAGTTCGTAACGCCGCGCCCTGTCGGCGCCGATGACCGCGGACAGGGTCTTGCCGATCATGTCGGCCGGCGCCATGCCGGCTAGCTCGGCCGCGCGGCGATTGGCGAAGCGGTACTTGCCGGCGCGATCGGAGACGAAAATGACACTCGGCGCGCTGTCGGTGACAAGGTTCAGGAACTTGCCCTGCCGCTCCAAACGCCCCGCCACGTCGCGAAAACGCGCCATGGCATCCTCTGCCCGGCGCGAGGCGCCGTGACGCCAAGCAGCGATCAGGCCCGCGGCCACCGCCGCGACGCCGACAAGCAGAAGGACTAGCATGCGCCGCAAGCGGTTATCGCTATTGGCCAGCGCCTCGGCGCGGTCGATCTTTTGCACCAGCGTCCAGGGCGTGGACGGCACCGCGCGCGAGGTCGCCAATACTTCGAAATCCCGATAATCGCGGCCGAGAGTGAACCCGCCTGGATTGGGGATGGCGTAGGCCTCGACCAAATCGGGAGTGTCGTGGGCGATTGAACGCGCAAGGGGCGCCGATCCGTCCGCGAGGGGCGAGAGGAACTCGATCACAGCACCGCGCCGACGCACGAGCACGGCCTCGAGCGACCGCTCGATCGAGCCGGGCTGGGCGAGCAGGCTGAACAGCGTGTCGTCCGCCTCCTTCAGGCCAAGCACGTAGCCGATTCGATCGGCGGGCTTGTTGGCGCCTTGAACCGCGAATACCGGCACGAGGAAGCCGAGGCGCGGGCGGCCCGAGGCACCCCGGTCCATATCCAATAGGGCGCGCTCGACCACCACGCTTTCCTCGAGGAACGCCGCGAGGGCGCCGTCGAGCGGCGGCATGGCGGCGGTTGTCGCCACGATGTTTCTGTCGCGGTCGAGCAGCGCCAAACCGGCCACCACGGGAAGCGACGGAATGCCTGCCATCGTGGGCGTCGACGGCGGTGCGAAGCCGGCGCGCGCGCCAGTCACGGTCAGGAGGATTTCAAGATAGGCGGCTTGGGCGGCGGCATCGGTCACGCGCTTGCGATCGCCGCGCGCCTCGGCCAACTCGGTCATGTAGATTTGCAAGGCCGGATTGGCGGCAAGACCGTTCAGTTCGGAGTATTGCGCCTCGACCCAGCGCGCCACCGCGGCCACCCGGCTATCGGCGACAATTCCAAGACGCGTCTGCCAGCCGCGCCGTTCGCGCGCGCGTTCGCCTTCTACGAACTGGAAGACGAGCACCAAGGCAATGGCGACGACGCCGCCAAGCAATAGAACGGTCGCGAGCAGACGTCCGCGGCCGGGAGTAATTTGTGTGCCGGTCATGCCTAGGATTCGCCGCAAAATTGGGCCTGAGCGACTTCTAACGCGGCCATGGTTAATCGCCGCTTAACGCAATCGATTCAGCTAGGCTTAAGGCCTGGAAGGGATAATGGCCGGCTGGGTCCCAATCGCGGGCAAGGATCGCGACGCGATGACCACAATGCCCATCCGGACGGCAATATCGACTTGGGCGCGGCATGCCCGATCGAATGGCATGCGCCGCGCCCGCACGGTTTTCTCCGCGCGCATTCTGGCCGGCGTGCTTGTTCTCGCGGGCCCGTACTGCTTGCCGGGCACGGGCGCCGCCGCCGAGCCGACGCCGGCGCTGTTCGGCACGCGCGAAACCCGCTCGGACAATTTGAAGCCGTTTCAAAAATGGCTCGGCGCGCTCGAACGCCATGCCGAGGAGAAGTTGCAATTGGAAGTGCCGTGCACGCCCAGCGCCCTGGAGCGCTGCCGCTTGCGTCTTTGGAAAAATTTCCTCGAGGCCACCGCCAGGCTCGACCGGCGCAGTCAGATCGACGCGGTCAATCGTTTTGCCAATCAGCACCCCTATATCCTCGACAGCGTGAATTGGGGGATGGAGGATTATTGGACATCGCCGAAGGAGATGCTCGACCGCAACGGCGATTGCGAGGATTACGCGATCCTTAAGTTCATCTCGCTGCGTTTACTGGGCCTGGACAACGACGCGATGCGCCTAGTCGTGCTGCAGGACACCAATCTACGCATCCTGCACGCCGTCCTGATGATTTTTCACGGTGAGCAGACGCTGATACTGGACAATCAAATCCCCTCGGTCGTACCCATGGAACGCATCCGCCACTACAAGCCCGTCTATTCGATCAACGAGCGCCATTGGTGGCTCCATCGACCCTAGGCACGGTTGCCGCCCCGACCCCGGTGGAGATCGCCGCGTGGCACGAATCCTGCGTCGTGCTAGGGTCGGCGAGCGCACTTGGGACGGGTGATGGACGGCACCACAACAAACACGGTGACCCCGCGAGCCGGGGGAAATATGCCCTCGGCCACCGACAGGCTGACGATTGTCGCGGGCACGCTTCGGGCGTGCGATGCGCTGATCGTGGCGGCGGCGGGCGTCGCGGGCTATTTCCTGCGCCACGAGACTTTTGCCCTCCCGGAGGTCTATTTGGCCGCGCTGGCGCTCGGGGCCTTGCTGACCGCCAATTTCTTTCATGTCGCGAGGCTGTATTTACCCATGTCCGCGCGCCGGCCGAGCGGTGCGATCGGACGGCTGACGGTTGCCTGGTTCGGGGTCATGGCCTCACTCATCGTCTTCGCCTATTTCGCGCGTACCTCGGACCTATTCTCGCGCGTCTGGGTGGTGTTGTGGTTCGCGCTCAGCTATGCCGGCTTTCTTGGTGCGCGCCTGGCGCTCGAGCTGCGAATCTTGCGGTGGGAGCGCGACGGCAGCCTGTCCACCCGGATCGCCATCGTCGGCGGCGGCCCTGCGGCCGAACGGCTCGAGGCCCATTTCGCGCGGATGGGCACGCGATTTCGCGTGATCGGCCTATTCGACGATGACCGCGCGCGCCTCGACAGCACGGCAGGCCATTTCGCTGTCCGCGGTTCGCTCGACGATCTCATTGCGCTATCGCAGCGCGAGCGGATCGATGAGGCGGTGCTCGCCATGGCGTGGCGCAACGAGGACGAACTCCTGAACGCGCTAAAGCGCCTGCGGACCCTGCCGGGAAATGTCCGCCTCAGCCCCGATGCCATGGGCCTGCCGCGCCTGCCCTCGCGCGGCTTCGGCACGCTGGCGGGCCTTCCGGTCCTGAATCTCCACGAGCGGCCCTTGTCGGGATGGGGCATCGTGCTCAAGGCGATCGAGGACCGGATGCTCGCGGCGCTGCTTCTGCTGGTTCTGCTGCCGGTCATGGCGGCCGCGGCCGTTGCGGTGAAATTGAGCGGCAGCGGCTCCATACTGTTTCGCCAACGCCGCTACGGCTTCAACAACAACGTGATCACGGTATATAAGTTCCGCACCATGCGCGAGCAGGCCTCAAGCGATGCCGAAATTCCGCAAGCGACCCGCGACGATCCACGCATCACGCGCGTCGGCGCCTTCATGCGCCGCACCAGCCTCGACGAGCTGCCCCAGCTTCTGAACGTCCTCAAGGGTGACATGTCGCTGGTCGGGCCACGGCCGCACGCGGTCGCCCACAATGTGAAATACGCCGCCGTCATCGACGACTATTTGAGTCGCCATCGCGTGAAGCCCGGCATCACGGGCTGGGCGCAGGTCAATGGCCTGCGCGGCGAGACCGACACGCCGGAAAAGATGCGCGCGCGCGTCGAGCACGACCTTTACTACATCGACAACTGGTCCCTGATCTTCGACATCCGCATTCTGATCCTGACCATTGTTTACGGCTTCGTGCACCGCAATGCCTATTGAAGCGCGGCCAAGAGCCGAATTCGGCGACGGCGAAACGGACGGCGTCATGGACCGCGCCGTGTTTTGGGCGCTTGCGGGCGTGGTCGCGCTCGCGCCCCTGCCGCTCGGCGGCAATCGCGCTTGGGCCTGGAGCGGGCTGTCGCTCGCGGTCGGCCTTCTGCTCGTGGCCTGGGCCGTGGCCGCATGGCGCCGACCGGCCATCGCGCACTTTCCCTGGCGCCTGATCGGCTCGGGCGCGGCCGTATTCGGCGCCCTCGTGGTCTGGTTCTTCATCCAGGCCTCGGGTGGCACGCCGCCCGGCTGGCACCACCCGATTTGGCAGCAGACGGGCGACGCGCTGGGTTTAGCCTTGCCTGGCGCCGTCAGCCTTTCGCCCGAGCAGACGATCACCGGAGCGATGCGCCTTATTTGTTACGCGGGCGTGTTCTTCCTGACCGCGCAATCCTGCCGCCTGCCCGAACGCGCGCGCACGATGTTCTGGACGGTCGCGCTCGCCGGGCTCGCCTACGCGATCTACGGCCTATATCTCGCCTTCGCCAATGTGGACATGATCCTGTGGTTCGAGCGCTGGGCATACCGGGGATCTCTCACCAGCACCTTCGTCAATCGCAACAGCTATGCGAGCTATGCCGGATTGACGCTCGTGATCATCCTTGCGTTGATGAACAGCGCCGTGGGGAAGAGCCTCGATCTCGGTCTTGGCAGCCGCACCGGCATCATCCACTTCGTCGACAATCTGAAGCCGCAGTTGTTTTTTCTGGTCTCCGCCTTCGCCGTGATCGCGACCGCGCTGCTGTTGTCGCAATCGCGTGGTGGGCTGCTGGCAACCTTCATCGGGGTCGCCGCCTATTTCGCCATGCTCGGCCTGCGTCGGCAATTCCGCTCCCGCACCGCCATTGGCGCGGCGCTGACCGTCCTCGTCGCGGGCGCAATTCTCGTCTCGTTCAGCGGCAGCGCCACGCTGTCTCGTTTTGCGGACTATGCCGCCGAGGGCAGCGGGCGCGACGCGGTTTTCGCGCTGACCGCCCGGGCGATCGGCGAACACCCGCTGCTGGGCACGGGACTCGGCTCGTTTCGCGGCGTTTTTCAGCTCTTTCGCGACGCCGCCTTCGGCGTACTGGCGCCCGCCTATCAGCAGGCCCATAGCAGCTATCTCGAACTCGCCCTCGAGGCCGGCCTACCGGCATTCGCCTTGACCATGATGTTGCTGGCGTCGCTGGCGGCGCTTTGTCTCAGGGGTGTGCTCAAACGCCAGCGCAATCTGGCCTATCCGGCGGCCGGATTGGGTGCAACCGCGCTTGTAGCCGCTCACTCGGCCGTCGATTTTTCGCTGCAAATTCCGGGCGTGACGATCACCTACATGGCGATCATGGGGGCGGCCGTGGGCCAATCCTTCCGCTCCAAGAGGCGCAAGGGCGAGAACCGCATCGCGATGGACGCCGGGAGTTAGACCCGGCGGTAAAGGAAACCGACCCGCCGGGTCATGCGCTCGTCGTCCTTCAGGGCGTCGAGCAGGATCGGCAGGGCGTGGTGGCGCTTGGCGATTTGGGCCAAGCGCCTTTCGTAGTATTCCGCGGCGATCACGATCTGGCCGTAAACCATCGCCCGCGCGCCGTTGTCGAGGGTTTGCCAGACCGTTAACGCCAGATCGATGCGCTCGAGCACGAGCTGTGGTTCGCGCGGCGCCGTCGCGATCGCCATTTTCAGCAGCGCATTGAGTTCGGGGGACATGCCGTCGCGGGCCAAACGTGCAATGGCGAGGCGCGTCCAGGCGTAGGGCTGGGCGGGGTCGCGAGAGAGGCCGCGAACGTGAGACTCGATGGCGCGGTCAATGAGCGTGCGGCCGGTGGGCGTGTCGTAACCGAACGTCGAGGCGCCCAAGAGCTCAAGCGCGCCCAGATCGGTGCGTATGCGCGGATCGTCCAGCCAGGCGAGCGCCGCCAGCTTGCCCTTGAGGGCATCGCGCACCGCCTCGCCCGATACCGGCGCGTCGGGGCGCGCCGTCTGCAGATCGCGAAGAATTTGATCGTGAGGAGCGGAATGGATCTGTGCCGCAAGGCGCGGTACGGACAACCAGACGAGCGCGATGCCGCCGACCGCTGCGATCAGGACCGGGCCGAGGCGTCGAAGCACGGCGGGGAGGACCTACTCGGTGTAATAGTTTTTGTAGTTGCCGTAGTAGTAATAACCCGAATCGGCGTAATCGTACTGGGCGTGCTTGCGCATGTCGACCTGGGTCAACAGGACTCCGGCCAGGTTCGCCCCCGATTCGATCAGCAGCTTAAGGCCGGACATGACCGCTTCGCGGCGCGTCTTTTCCCAACGCACGAGATAGATCGATTTATCGACGTGGCGCACAAGCACAAGCGCGTCGGAAACCGCGAGCAAGGGCGGCGTGTCGAGGACGACCAGATCGTAGATCTGCGAAAGCTGCTTCAGAAGCTTGCGCATTTCCTGCGAGCCGAGCAGATCGGTCGGGTTCGGCGCGCGGTTGCCGCCGGTGATGAAATGCACGCCCGAGCGCGGGTCGATTTCGATCACGTCTTCGAGCGTGGCCAAGCCGGCCAGATAATCGCCGAGACCCAAGTGATTGGGGTGATCGAGATAGGTGTGCAGCGTCGAGTGGCGCAAATCGCAATCGACGATGATCGCCTTCTGGGCCGAGCGCGCGGCCATGACGGCGAGCGACAGCGCGGTCGAGGTCTTGCCTTCGCCGGGCACGGAGGACGTCAGCAGAACGGTTTTCGGCGGACTGTCCACGCGGCTCAGCAACAGCGCGGTGCGCAAGGTGCGAATGGCCTCGCCGAACGCGGAATTGGGTCGCTCGACCGCGATTTCGTGTGCGCGCTTGCCCTGCTTCTGCAGGTCTGCCAAGGCTGGAACCAGGCCGATCGTGGGCTGGCCGGTCATGGCCTCGATCTGGTTCAGGCTGCGGAATCCCGAGTCGAGGTACTCAATGATCAGCGCGATGCCGATGCCGATGACCAGCGACACTATGAAGGCCGCGGCGATCATGAGGCTGCGCTGGGGATAGAAAGGATAGCTCGTGACCGTTGCGCGCGAGATGATGCGGGCATCGGCCTGCTGCACGACTTCGTCGCGCTGCACATTGGTTTCCTTGAAGCGGGTGAGCAGCGTTTCGTAGAGTTGCTTGTTCGCGCGCGCCTCGCTCTCGAGCGAGCGCAGGGAAACCTCGGCCTCGCGTTGCTGGGTGAACAACTCCTCAAGACGCTTGGCTTCCTTGATCACGTTCTGCTCGCGCGTGCGCGAGAGCTTCAGTTCGTTGCCGAGATTGGCGGTGATGCGCTCCACCTCGGCGGCGATCTTCGACTGCAGGCCCTGCATTTCGGTCTGGGCCTGGCGGAGCTTGGGGTGGGAGGGCAGGAATTGCTGCGTCAGGTCCTGGACCTTGCGCTCGAGCGTGGCTTCCTGGTCTCGCAGGCCCTGAATGACCCGGTTGTCGAGCACGGCGGCGACCGAGGTCGGGTTGCCTCCCGCGTTCATGATAGCCTGCACCTGGTCGTAGCGGGCTTCGGCCTCGGCGCGCTTGTTGCGCGCGCCGGCAAGTTCCTCGTTCATCGCGACGAGCTGTTGCTGGTAGAGGGTCGCCCCGCCCACTTCGACGATTCCGGCGGTCTTGCGGAACTCCTCCAGACGTTGCTCGGATTCGATCACCCGGCGGCGCATTTCGTTCACGCGCTCGGACAGCCACTTGCTCGCGCGCGAGGTCGCCTCGCCCTTGGTCGAGAGTTGATCGAGGATATAGGCCTCCGCGCTCGCATTGGCGGCAAGCGCCGCGAATTCGCGGTCGTGCGACGTGTAAGTGATGGTCAGGACGCGCGAGCGGTCCTGGGGCAACACGCTCAGGCCGCCGAGATAGGCGCTGGTCAGGCGATCGAGTTCGTGTTCGCGCTTTTCCTCGGCCGTGAGATTGACGACCGGCACCTGGGCACCATCCTCGCTGGGTTCGGAGGCGAAGAGGGCGTCGCGCAGCGGGTTGACCATGACGTCGCCGACGAACGTGCGGAGCGGCTCGACAAGGGTCTGCCACAACCCGGTGCGCGGTTTGCGCAGCTCGGGGTTGAAGGCTGGATTGTTCTGAAGATTGAGCTTTTCGACCACCTTGCGGCCAAGCTCGCGCGAGCCGATCACGGCGGCTTCGGTCTCGTTCGTCCAAAAATCGGGCTGCAGGCCCTGAACCAGGGAATCGACGCCGGATACGTTCTTTTTCGAGCCTTCGACAACGATCTGGGCTTCCGAGCGATAGCGCGGCGTAATCTGGAAGACGAATAGCGCGGCCAGGCTGGTGATGAGAAAGGACACACCCGCGATCAGGATGATCCGGTGGCGCAATACGGCGAAGAGCCGACGCAGGGTGAGTTGATCGTCGTCGCCCATCGGGAAGACCACATTGGTCTCAACCGCAGCGTCGTTATTGGGTACAGGTAGTCGAGTTACGGCGCTCAAGTACAACAACCCCCGTATGCCA
>JBJXGH010000176.1:0-15099 GCA_046153685.1 Alphaproteobacteria bacterium | reverse complement strand
GATGTTTTTGAATTGGGAATGACCGGCCATCGCAATATTTCGCAGCTGGAGCCTGGGGATAACTCCTAATTATATACCAAATATAGTGATTTTGCGTCTTATTTGGCCTTCGGCGCGCCATTTTTCGATAGGATGATTTAACGCACGGTTTTCTCCGTGCTTGGACTGGGTTGGGCACTTTTGGCAAGCGGTGCCGGTTCAGCCCATCATCTCGGCCCGGCATCGCCCGTCATGTGGCGCGTGTTCGGCTTCATTGGAACGAATTACAGGCTTCGACGCAGCGGAAATCCCTTCACAAGCGCATAGACGCTCGGGATCACCACTAGGGTGAGAACCGCCGAGGATACCATTCCGCCGATCATGGGGACCGCGATCCGCTGCATGACTTCGGCTCCGGTGCCATGAGACCACATAATCGGCAACAAGCCCGCAATGATGGCGGTGACCGTCATCATCTTGGGTCGGACACGTTCGACTGCGCCGATGATGACGGCCTTGTGGAGATCAATTCGGGTGAGCGGCTGGCCCGCTTCGGCGCGCTCGGCCTTGACCCTGGCCAGGGCGTGATCGAGGTAGATCAGCATGACCACGCCGGTTTGGGCAGCCACTCCAGCCAGCGCGATGAAGCCGACAACAACGGCGACCGAGAGATTGTAGCCAAGCCCCCACACCATCCAGAGTCCGCCCACGAGGGCAAAAGGAATGGACAGCATCACGATCAAGGTTTCCGTTACACGCCGAAAATTCAGATACAGAAGAAGAGCTATGAGGAGAACGGTCGCGGGAACGACGACGGCCAGCTTCGCCTTGGCCCGTTCCAGATACTCGTACTGACCGCTCCAGGTGATGTAATAGCCAGGAGGCAGGGTTACCTGGCCGGCGATGCTGCGCTTGGCGTCGGCCACGAACCGGCCGATATCGCGGTCCCGCACGTCTATGAAAACATAGGCGACCAACTGGGCGTTCTCGGTGCGGATCATCGCGGGACCGCGCGCAAGCTCCACCGTGGCGATATCGCCCAGTGGGACGGTCCCGCCGTTCGGGAGTGTAATCAATAGCTCGCTCCGAATTGTCGCTGGATCGGAGCGCAAGTCCCGAGGATAGCGTAGGCTTACCGTGTATCGCTCTCGGCCTTCGACCGTCGTCGTTACCGGCTCCGCCCCCAGCGCCATCGCGATGGTCGATTGCACGTCGCCGACCATGAGGCCGTAGCGGGCGAGCTGAGCGCGGTCGGGATCGATATTGAGGTAGTACCCGCCGAGGATTCGTTCCGCAAACACGCTGGCCGATCCCGACACCGTCCCGATCGCGGCTTCTATTTGCCGCGCAAGCTGTTCCATTTGGGCTAGGTCTGTGCCGTAAATCTTGACGCCGAGCGGTGTCCGGATGCCGGTCGAAATCATGTCAATCCTGGCCTTGATCGGCATGGTCCAGGCGTTCGACACGCCGGGGAACTGCAAGGCGGCATCAAGTTCCGAGATGATCTTGTTCACCGTCATGCCCGACCGCCATTCCGATTCTTGCTTGAGATTGACCACGGTCTCGAACATTTCGGTAGGCGCCGAATCGGTGGCGGTCCCCGCCCGCCCCGCCTTGCCCCAGACCGATGCCACTTCCGGGAATGACTTGATGATTCTGTTCTGAGTCTCCAACAGCTCCGCAGCCTTGGTCACCGAAAGGCCCGGCAGCGTCGTCGGCATGTAAAAGAGCGCGCCCTCGTTCAGGCTCGGCATGAATTCCGAGCCGACCCGCATCGCGGGCCATGCCGTCGCGGCAACTGCGCCAACCGCGAGGAGGAGTGTCGCTGTCTTGAACCGCAGCACCACCCGGATCACCGGCGCATAGGCCCAGATCAGCGTACGATTGATCGGATTGTCCCGCTCGGGCCTGACCCGCCCCCGGACGAACAGCATCATAAGTGCCGGGACCAAGGTGACCGATAAGAGCGCGGCCGCCGCCATAGCGAACGTCTTGGTAAAGGCCAGGGGATGGAACAATCGTCCCTCCTGCGCCTCGAGCGCAAAAATGGGCAGGAAGGAGACGGTGATAATCAGAAGACTGAAAAACAATGCCGGCCCGACTTCGATTGCGGCCGCGATGATGGCGTCAACGCGGCGAACCTGCAGCCCCGAGCGCTCGAGATGCTTATGGGCGTTTTCGATCATGACGATGGCTGCGTCCACCATGGCGCCCAAGGCTATGGCGATTCCACTCAGGCTCATGATGTTCGAACCGAGGCCAAACGCGCGCATCAGCAAGAAAGCGATCAAGACGCCCACCGGCAGGGTGATGATCGCGACAAGCGCGCTACGGACGTGAAGCAGGAACACCAAGCAAACGGCCGCAACGATCAGGCTTTCCTCGAGGAGAGTCCGCTTAAGCGTGTCAATGGCCCGAAGGATCAGCTCGGAGCGGTCGTAGACCGTCTCGATCGTGACGCCGGCGGGCAGCGCAGACTGCATGTCGGCTAGCCTCGCCTTGACGTTGCGGATCACCGACAGCGCGTTTTCGCCGATCCTTTGGAGTGCGATGCCGCTCACGACCTCGCCTTGCCCATTCAGCTCCGTTATGCCGCGCCGCTCATCCGGCGCCAGTTCCACGCGGGCCACGTCCCTGAGCAATACCGGGACCCCGCCTTCGGATTTCACGACCACCTGCTCGATATCGGCGAGATTCCTGAAATATCCTCTCCCGCGCACGGCGAACTCGACTTCGCTGAGTTCGATGGTGCGGCCGCCCACGTCCATGTTGCTCGCGCGCAGCGTCTCGCGTATCCGGGACAACGAAATCTTAAGCGCCTGCAAGCGTCGCGGATCGACGATCACGCTATATTGCTTGACGAAACCACCGACACTTGCCACCTCGGCCACGCCTTCGGCCTTTGCCAAGCCGTAACGAAGTTGCCAATCCTGGAGGGAACGAAGCTCGGCGAGGCTGTGATCCGCGCCGTGAACCGCGTACTGATACACCCAGCCCACTCCGGTCGCGTCGGGGCCGAGGGTTGGAACGACGCCTGTTGGAAGGCGGCGCGCTGCGGTGCCGAGATATTCAAGGACGCGCGAGCGTGCCCAATACAGGTCGGTGCCGTCTTCGAAAATCACGTACACGAAGGAGACGCCGAAATAGGAGAATCCTCGGACGGTACGAGATTTTGGCACGCTCAGTAGCGCCGTCGTCAGAGGATATGTGACTTGATCCTCCACGACCTGGGGCGCCTGCCCTGGGTACTCCGTATAGACGATGACCTGGGCGTCGCTCAGGTCGGGAATGGCATCGAGCGGTGTTTTGAGTACGGCGTACGCGCCGGCGCCCGTCGCCACTGCTAGGATAAACAGGACAAGAAAGACGTTGTGCGCAGACCAGCGGATGATCGATGCGATCATGGCTTCGACTCCTGCGCCGTGAACCGTTGCAGGGCGGCTTTCAAATTACTTTCCGCATCGATCAGGAAAGTTGCGCTGGTTACGACGCTCTCGCCAGCGGACACTCCCGACATCACCTCGACATAGCCTTGCCCCCTCCGACCCAGCGTAACGTCGCGCGGCTCAAAGCGTCCCTCGCCCTTGGAAACGATGACGATCTGCCGGTTGCCGCTGTCGATGACGGCCGAGACCGGCACCGCCACAACGGCCGCTCCGGCGGCCGCGGCGCCGATCTCCACGTCCGCATACATATCCGCCTTGATCCGGCCGTCTTGATTCGGGGTTTCGATACGCACCCGCGCGGTGCGCGTATCCGGCTGAAGGTCGGGGTAGATGAACGTCACGATTCCCCGCCTGCGCTCCTGGGGATAGGCTCGGAGAGTCACTGTTGCGGCGCTTCCTATCCGCACATGCGGCAGATCGCGCTCCGAGACGTTGGCGATGATCCAGAACGAACTCAGGTCCGCGATCCGGTACAGCTCTTCCCCGGCAGCCACGCGCTGTCCGTCCAAAACGCGCTTTTGGATGATCGTTCCGGATACGGGCGACGGCCAATCGATGGTGCGGGGATTGCCGCTTGTCTCGATGATCTCGCGAATACGGCTCTCGGGGACATCGAGGTTCCGGAGCCGCTGCACCGAGCCCTGAGTACGGCGCAATACAGCCGATCCTCCTTCGGCAGAGAGGCTCTCGCCTTCGGCGGTGGACTTCTCGCGCAAGGCAACAAGTAGATCGGCTTGCGCGCGCTGAACTTCCGCGCCGTAGACCCGGAACAGCTTCTCGCCCACCATGACTTGCTTGCCCGTGACATTGGCGAAGAGCTCCTCGATGAAGCCGTCGAAACGCAGCACCACGACTTTTACGCGCCGCTCATCGATCTGGGCCGTGCCTGCGGCCCGGATCGTCTCGGAGAGCACACGCCGAGACGCGATCTCCGTCCGGACCCCAGAGCGTTGGATACGCTCGGGGCCAATCGTCACCGCAGCGGCCTCGTCCACCCCCTCGAAAACAGGGATGTAGTCCATTCCCATCCAATCCTTCTTCGGAACGGCTGAGGTGTCCGCCAGGCCCATGGGATTCCTGTAGAACAGGATTCGCCGCTCGGATTTCGCCGCTTTGGGCGGATCGGCAAGGTCCGGCTCTTCGCCCTCTCGAACCGCACGGAAATCACGGCCATCGGGTGTTCTGGCCATGCTTGCGGCGTAAACCGGCTTGTCGTCGGGGTCACGCCAATACAGCACTTGGCCCGATGCCACTTCCCCCGGGCCGGTACGACCAATGGGCTCAGGTCCACGCGTCGCATAGAAGACCGCCGCGCCGCCGACGGCGGCGAGCAGCGCCAGGGCCGCAAGGCCAACGGAGAATCGCATGGCGGCGCCCTCAGTTACGCGCCGTAAAAACCACGGTGCCGCGCATGGTGTCCGGTTCGCCCTGGATCTTCACCATGAGTTGGAGCGCCCACCGCCCCGCCATGGGCAGGTCGGCTTTGAAGGCGTAAACGCCAGGCTCGGCTGATGGCGTGGCCGTGACCGGCGTTGTCATTCGGCCCATGCCATCGAGGCCCATGTCTAGACGCGTGCGGAACACCACGGCATCGCCGACAGGTTTTCCGGTCGGGGTGTGTACGATGCGGACGCCAAGCGTGACGCCACTTCCCTTCTTCACCTCGGCGCTGACGGGTTGGAATGCATAGTCGGCGGCGCCGGCCCAGGCCGGAGACGCGATGTAAGCGATGGCGATGGCGAAAGCGGCAGCCCATGCCATGCGGAAAGGGTGCATCGATGTTCTCCCAAATGATCACGCCCCGCGCCCGGCAGGGCGCGGCCTAACGAACCGCGGACACGGTCCGAAGAGCTGTGATCAGGCTTTGGGAGGGGGGGTGGGAGGGCCTTCGCCGAATCGAGGCACAAAACCGTAGTCGACCAGGTCCCGAGCGGCGTTTGCGCCCCATCGGACGTCAACTTGGAAGAAAGACGGCGCGCGCAAGACAGGACAGCCCGTCATGCAACTGGGTGCGGCGTTACATTCGAGTTTGCCCGAGTCGCAGGCCGTACAGTGAACATCCGCGCCAATCTCAGACGCGAAGGCCGCGAGCTGTGGTGTGAGCCACATCGCCAACACGGCAAAAGCGAAACCGTATCTTCGCAAAAGTTTCACGGTCATATGGTTCGGTGAACAGGGTCGAGATGTCAAGAAGACCACTCGGCCAGGCGGCGGCGCGTCCGACTTAATAGCTCGGCCTTTTGGCCCGAAAAGCGGTCATCCTCCAGTGCCTTTCATTGTTAAGCAGAGCGTCTTTGTTAAGCAGGGCGCGCCGTTCCGACAAATCGCCGGGCTCGGCGAAATTGCCGCGTACTAACTCGGGCGGTGCTGGGCCAAGATGCCGCCGAGGCGCAGCGGCTCGATGCGTTTGGCGAGCCCGGTCCGGTCGTCGGTCTCGACGAGGACGCCGCACATCGTGGCCTCGCCCTCGGCGGGAACCAGGCGGTCGCCGGGCATCTTGCGCGTGAAGCGCAAAACCGACGCCTCGCGCTGCATGCCGATCACCGATTCGTAATCGCCGCACATGCCGGCATCCGAAATATAGGCCGTGCCCTTGGGCAGCACGCGGCCGTCGGCCGTCGGCACGTGGGTGTGCGTGCCGACCACCAACGACACGCGCCCGTCGGCGAAATAGCCGAGCGCCTGCTTCTCGCTCGTCGCCTCGCCGTGGATGTCGAGCACGATGGCATCGCAATTTTGCGCCAGCGCATGATCGCCGAGCAGCGCCTCGACACAGGCGAAGGGATCGTCGAGCGCGTCCATGAACAGGCGCAGCATGACGTGGAGCACGGCCACGCGGCGGCCGTCTTGGGTGCGAAAGACGCCGAAGCCGCGCCCGGGCGTGTTCTTGGGAAAATTCTGCGGCCGGAGCAGGCGCGGATCGCCCTCGATATAGGGAATGATCTCGCGCTGATCCCAGACGTGATTGCCGGTCGTAATGGCATCGACGCCCGCGCCGTAAACGCTTTGGCAGATCTTGCCCGTGATGCCGTAGCCGCCCGCCGCGTTCTCGCCATTGGCGACGACGAAATCGAGCGCCAATTCCTTGCGCAAGCCCGGCAGCCGATCGGTGACCGCGTCACGGCCGCTGCGACCCACGATGTCGCCGAGGAAGAGTATTCTCATCTTGGCACCTCGATCGCCTCGCGTTCGGTGATGATCCAGTCGAGCCTTTGGTCGTGCGCGCCGCGGGGCACGGCTGAAATTTCCTGGGCCCCGTAGGCAAAACCCGCCGCCAGCACCGCGCGCCCGGCACGCCACGCCTCGGCGCGCAAAACTTGCAGCGTCACGTCGTAATATCCGCCGCCCTGGCCCAAACGGAAGCCCATTCGGTCGAAGGCGAGAAGCGGCACGACGAGAATCTCGGGCGTCACGATCACCGCCTCGCCCTCGCCGACGGGCGCGGGAATGCCGAGAACTCCGGGTACCAAGGGATCGCCCGACCGCCAGCGTTGGAAAAGGAGAGGCTGAAGCCGGCCGACGACCTTTGGCAAGGCCAGGATGCAGCCGCGCGCGGCCAGCGCCGCCATGAGCGGCCGGGTGTCGAGTTCGTCGCCCACGGGCCAATAGGCCGAAACGATCTGGCCGGCGCGAAACGGCAAAACCTTCAAGGCCTGGCCGGCCGCATCTTGCGCGGTGGAATTGCCGAGGGCATGCGCGCGCGCGCGCGCGGCGCGCGCGGCGAGGCGCAGCGCTTTTTTCTTCGCGGCGAGCGTCACGTCATCGTTACTTGGAATCGGAGCCACTCGGGCACGGGCACGGGGCAACTTCACCCCGCAAGACGCGGGGGATCGGCGGCCTCGGCAAGGGATGTAAGAACGAAATGGGCGGAGCCGAAATGGCCGTTGGCCTGTCAGGTCCACCGAGGCCTGCCTAGGCAGGTGGGCACCGTGTACCGGAACCAGGGTTCCGGCAGGGACAGCTCCCTAGTGGATAGAACATAGCCCCCGGGACGACGAGCACCTGACGCGCCTTTCAGCACCGCCCGGGCCATCCTACGGGCGCTCGAGGCGCCCCGCAACGCCCTCGATCCGGCCAGCCATTCGCTCGATCAGGGCCTCGACGCGCTTTTCTGTATCCGCCGAGGAATTCGCCCCATCGGCGATTTGGCGTTTCAGGTCCTTGAGCTCAATCGAGACTTCCGACAATTCATCGGCCACCAGCAGACTCGCCATGACCAAGAGTCGGTTGTCGCCGACCTGACCCATCGCCGCAACGAGTTCGCCCACGCGCCGGTCGATATAGGCGGCGAGCGTACGCAGGTGCCCCTCCTGACCGTCGTCGCAGGCGATCTGATATCCGCGTCCGTTAATGGTGACCGCGACCTGCGCCATGGCTCTGGCACTCAGCCCGCAACCAGGCGATCGAGACGTGCAATGACCGCTTCGAGCTTTGCGCCGACGAGAACCTGCTTGGCGCGCGCCGCGGATTCGCGTTCGTTCGCGGACGCGGCCTCGGCACGGGCGCGCTCGGCATCGCCCGCGGCGCGCGCAGCGGCCTGGCGCTCGCGCGCCGCCTCATCGCGCTCGCGCGCAAGCGCTCCCGACAACGCCGTTTCCAGGCGCGTCAGGGAGTTTTCCAGACGCCGTTCGACCGTGTCGAGATCTGCCACGCTGCCTCCGATGGATTGCCCGATACATCGGACCACCGCCACGATACGGCGCGCGGCCCGAGACCGTCAACGCGTGACTGCCTCGCAACCCCGGATCTGCCAGTATCGGCGGGGGCTCGCACGACGTTCACATGATGAACATCGAGAATCCCGATTGACGCGCCTGCGCCTGCGAAGCATCTTGCGCACGTGCCGACCCGCCTACGGAGAACGGGCTAGGTGATCTGGTTCCGAAACCTCCTTGAGGCCCCCCTTGCCGTCCGCGATGAACACTCCAAAGCACAGCACGGATACAAGCAAAATCAGCGACTTGAACAGCCAGCGGCGAACGATGGCCAATGCCTTGCGCGCGCTCGCCATGGATGCGGTCGAGGCAGCGAAGTCCGGCCATCCCGGCATGCCCATGGGCATGGCCGATGTAGCGACGGTGCTTTTCGCCGAGGCGCTGAAATTCGATCCCGCCGACCCTACCTGGCCCGATCGCGACCGCTTCGTGCTGTCGGCCGGACACGGCTCGATGCTGCTTTACGGCCTGCTGCATCTGACCGGTTACGCGGACATGACGCTCGACGAATTGAAGCGCTTCCGCCAGCTCGGCAGCCGCACCGCCGGCCATCCCGAATACGGCCACGCCGCCGGCATCGAAACCACGACCGGCCCGCTCGGCCAGGGCTTGGCGAACGCCGTGGGCATGGCGCTGGCCGAGGCCATGTTGCGCGCGCGCTTTGGTGCCGAAGTCGTCAATCATCACACCTATGTCATCGCCGGCGATGGCTGTCTCATGGAAGGCATCAGCCACGAGGCGATTTCCCTCGCGGGCCATCTGCGTCTCGGAAAATTGATCGTGCTGTTCGACGACAATGCGATCTCGATCGACGGCGCGACCTCGCTCTCTGTCTCGGACGATCAGTCGGCGCGCTTTCGCGCCAGCGGCTGGGTCACCCAACGCGTGGACGGACACGACATCGCCGCCGTGCGCATTGCGCTGGCGAACGCGCGCGCGAGCGCGGCGCCGTCGCTCATATTGTGCCGGACCACGATCGCCTTTGGCGCGCCGACCAAGGCTGGCACCGAACACGCCCACGGCTCTCCGCTTGGCGCCGAGGAAATCGCCGGCGCGCGGGCCAAGCTCGGCTGGCCGTCCGCGCCATTCGAGATTCCCGAAGCGATCCGCGGCCAATGGCGCGCGGCCGGTGAGCGCGGCCGGCAGCCGCACGAGGCCTGGAAAAAGCGCGTCGATGCCCTGCCAGCGGACATGCGCACCGAGTTTCTGCGCCTGAGCGAAAATCGGCTCAAGGACGGCTGGGACGCGCCGCTCGTGGCCTTGAAGCGCAAGGTCGCCGCCGAAGCGCCGAAGCTGGCTACGCGGCAATGCTCGGGCAACGCGATCGAGGCGTTGACCGCCAGCGTGCCCGAGCTCGTCGGCGGCTCGGCCGATTTGACCGGCTCGAACAACACCAAGGCCAAAGCCCAGGTCCCGATCACGGCGGCCAACATGGCGGGCGGCTACATCCATTACGGCGTGCGCGAGCACGCCATGGCCTCGGCGATGAACGGCTTGGCGCTCCACGGCGGCTTCATCCCCTATGGCGGCACGTTCCTCGTCTTCTCCGATTACGCGCGCCCGGCGATTCGCTTGGCCGCGCTCATGGGTCTGCGCGCCATTTACGTGCTGACGCACGATTCGATCGGCTTGGGCGAGGATGGACCGACGCATCAACCGGTCGAGCATCTCGCGAGTCTGCGGGCCATACCCAATCTTCTCGTCTTCCGTCCGGCCGACGGGGTTGAGACGGCGGAATGTTGGGCGCTGGCGCTGGCCAATGCCAAGCGCCCCTCGGCCCTCGCGCTCACGCGCCAAGCCGTTCCAACCCTGCGCACCGTCCACCGCGACGATAATCCATGCGCGCGCGGCGCATACGAGCTTCTGCCCGCGACCGGGCACGCGCGCGTCACGCTGTTCGCCACGGGCTCGGAGGTGTCGATGGCCGTCGAGGCGCGGACCGCTCTTGAGCGAAGCGGCATCGGCACGCGTGTCGTATCGGTGCCGTGCATGGAATTGTTTGCCGAACAGCCTGCCGAGTACCGCTCGGCAGTCTTGGGCACCACAGCCGCGCGCGTGGCCATCGAGGCCGGTTTGCGCCAGGGCTGGGACGCGATCATCGGCGCGACCGGCGGTTTCGTCGGCATGGCGGGCTTCGGCGCATCCGCGCCGGCCGGCGAGCTTTACAAGCACTTCCATATCACGCCCGCCGCGGTGGCCGACGCCGCGCGCGCGCTTGTCTGAAAGGCCCTTTGGGGTCGGGGAGAAAATCATGGCGGTTCGGGTAGCGATCAACGGCTTCGGAAGAATCGGGCGGCTGACCTTGCGCGCGGCGTTCGAGGCCAAGCGCAACGATGTCGAGTTCGTTGCCATCAACGATTTGGGTTCGGTTGCGGCCAATGCCTACATGCTCAAGTACGACTCCGTGCACGGGGCGTTTCCGGGCAAGGTCCGCGCCAATGGCACCTCGTCGATGGTGATCGGCAGCAAGCTGGTCAAGGTTCTGGCCGAGCGCGAGCCGGACAAGCTGCCGTGGAAGGAACTGGGCATCGACGTGGTGCTCGAATGCACCGGGCGCTTCACCAAGCGCGAGCAGGCGGCCAAGCACATCGAGGCCGGCGCCAAGCGCGTGCTGATCTCGGCGCCCGCCACGGGCGCGGATCTCACCGTCGTTTACGGCGTGAACCACGACAAACTCAAGAAAAGCCACACGGTGGTCTCGAACGCCTCGTGCACGACCAACTGCCTCGCACCCGTGGCGTCCGTGCTGCATAAGATCGTCGGGATCGAGCGCGGCTACATGACGACCATCCATTCCTACACGGGCGACCAGCGTCTGGTGGACACGCTGCACAGCGACCTGCGCCGTTCGCGCGCGGCTGCGACCTCGATGATCCCGACAACCACGGGTGCGGCGCGCGCGGTCGGCCTTGTGTTGCCCGCGCTCTCGGGCAAGCTCGATGGCACGGCGATCCGTGTGCCGACGGCCAATGTCTCGCTCATCGATTTTACTTTCACGTCCAAGCGCAAGACGACGGCCGAGGAAATCAACGACGCCATGCTCAAGGCGTCGAAAGGCATGCTCGCGGGCGTGCTCGCCGTGACCGAGGAAGAACTCGTGTCGGCGGATTTCAACCACAATCCGTCCTCCAGCATCTTCGACCTGACCCAAACCCAGGTCATCGAAGAGCGCTTCTGCCGCGTGCTGTCCTGGTACGACAATGAGTGGGGCTTCTCCAACCGCATGTCGGATGTCGCGCTCGCGCTGGGCAAGCTGAAATAGCCGCCGGGCGATTCGTCCGGCGCGGCGTGCCGTCTTGGGGCGGCCCGCCGCGAATTGGCCCCGCGGCTCGGCTTCGTGACGGTGGGCTCGCGTCTTGCGCGCGGGCAGGCCGCCATTGCAGCCTCATGCGATGACAATCCGCCGAAACCCCAGCGCCGCCCCAGTGCCTGCCATCGCCGTGCGTGCCGTGGTGATCCACGACGTCGTGCACGCGCGCGCGGCATTGGCGGCGGCCGAGGCCCTCGACGCACCGGTACTATTGCTCTCGGCGACAGGGTTCGCAGGCTATGGCGGCGCCTTGCTGTTTTGCGCCATCGTCGAGGAGGCGCGGGCGCATCATCCCAAGGCCCGCGCGGCGGCGATGCTCGATTGCGCGGACTCCCCCGGCCATGCCCTCGCCGCCTTGCGGACCGGGCTCAAGGCCATTCGCCTCGGCGGACGCGCGGACGCGCGGCGGCGTGTCGCCGATATCGCCCGGGCCCTTGGCGCGCACGTCGCCGCGCGACGCCCCGCCGCGCTCGACCTTCTCGGCGTCGAGGATCCGGTGACGGCAAGCCGCATCTGGCTTGCGCCGAAAGCTGGTAAGATCGCGAGCAGGCGGCCGAACGAAAGGCCAAGCCGCGCGCGCTCGTGATCCCGCCCGCTTGCTCGAATGGGGCGAGCGAACGGATCGATTGAAAATGCGGTGCCGCTCGGCTATGCACGAAGTCCTCCGCTCGGCGCGGCCCGATACGACCGTCACGGCGAACATTCCAATAGGACCGGCACATGAAGATCACGCAGCGCGTCAAAAAGATCCTCGACAACTACGAGTCGGACAATCCGGGCACCAAGGCCAATCTCGCCCGCATCCTCATGCACGGCCGCCTCGGCGGCACGGGCCACTTGGTGATCCTGCCCGTCGACCAGGGCTTCGAGCACGGCCCGGCGCGTAGCTTCGCGCCCAATCCCGACGCCTACGATCCGCACTATCATTTTCGCCTGGCGATCGAGGCGGGACTCAATGCCTATGCCGCGCCTCTGGGCATGATCGAAGCCGGGGCCGCGAGTTTCGCGGGCGCCATCCCGCTCATCCTCAAGTGCAATTCCGCTAACTCGTTGTCGCGCCAGAAGGAGGGCGCCGATCAGGCCGTTACCGGGACGGTCCGGGACGCCTTGCGCCTCGGATGCGCCGCGGTCGGATTCACCATCTACCCCGGTTCCGACACCGGCTACGATCACATGGAAGAGCTTCGCGCGCTCGCGGACGAAGCCAAGTCGCACGGCCTCGCCGTCGTGCTGTGGTCGTATCCGCGCGGCGGCAATCTGTCCAAGCAAGGCGAAACCGCCGTGGACATCGTCGCCTACGCGGCCCACATGGCCTGTCTGCTCGGCGCGCACATCATCAAGGTCAAGCCACCGACCGAACATCTCGAACTCGAAGCCGCAAAGAAGGTCTATCTCGACCGCAAGATCGATATCGGCTCGCTGCCCTCGCGCATCCGCCACATCATGCAGTCTTCCTTCAGCGGCCGGCGTCTGGTGGTGTTCTCCGGCGGCGAGGCCAAGGATCTCGATTCCTTTTACAATGAAGTTCGCGGCATTCGCGACGGCGGCGGCACGGGTTCGATCATCGGCCGAAACACCTTCCAGCGGCCGTGGGACGAGTCATTGAAGATGCTCGACACCGTAATCGATATTTATAAGGGCAAGGCCTGATGGCCTGGGGTAATGCCTAATGCCCGGCCCCTCGCGGCCCGCGACCGGCAGGACGCGCGGCGCAAAAGGCGGCGCGGGCGGGCGAAAAGACGCGGGCCTACGACGAAAAGACGAGACTCGCCCGGCCCGCGCGCGCGAACTCCAAGACGATCAACCGGCAAAAGCACAAGCGCGACCGACCGAGGTGCGCGCGTCTCGTAACAGAGATTGCCGACTTTACCTCATCACCCCTCCCCGCCTTGCCCTGGCCGCCTTCGCCCGCGATCTCGAAGCCGCGCTCGACGCCGGCGATGTCGCGTGCTTGCAGCTACGCTTGAAGGACATATCCGACGACGAGATTCGCGCCGCCGCGCGCACGCTCATGCCCATTTGTCACGCCCATAACGTCGCGTTCGTGATCAATGACCGGCCCGATCTCGCGGCCGAGCTCGGTGCCGACGGCGTGCATATCGGACAAAGCGATTCGAGCCTCGCCGACGCGCGGCGCGCCGTGGGGGCGGATGCGATCGTTGGCGTGACTTGCCATGCCTCGCGCCATCTGGCGATGGAAGCCAGCGATGGCGGGGCGGATTACGTCGCCTTTGGCGCGTTCTTTCCGACAGCGACCAAACGCACGTCCGCCCAAGCCGAACTCGAAGTGCTCGAATGGTGGAGCGAGACGACGACCGTGCCCTGTATCGCCATCGGCGGCATCACCGCCGAGAATTGCGCGCCCCTGGTCGCGTCCGGCGCGGATTTTCTTGCCGTCTCGTCGGGGGTATGGAACCACGCCCAAGGCCCGGCCTCGGCCGTTCTCGCCTTCCGCATCGCGGTCGCCCGCGGCCTCGCCCTCCGCACCGGGCGCTGAGGGCCAATCAGGCTTTGGGCGGCTCCGCCCGGAACGGTATCGCCAACCGGTTCCACGCGTTGATTTCGGCGACCAGATAGGTGAGTGCGACCACATGCGCTTCGCTGAACTGCGCGAGCACCACCCGATACACCTCGTCCGGCGCATGGCCGTGTCCGATCTGGGTCACGGCTTCGGCCCAATCGAGCGCCGCGCGCTCGCGCGCCGTGTAGCACGGCGCCTCGCGCCAAGCCGCCAGACAATCGAGCCGTGCCGGATTTTCGCCGAGCGCGCGCAAATCCTTGGCGTGCAGCCAGCAGCAATACGCGCAGCCATTGATCTGCGAGACACGCAGTTTGACGAGTTGGCAGAGCGCGGCCTCGAGTCCGCTTCCCGCGACGACGGCGCTGAGAGCCAACATTGCCTTGTGCGCCTCAGGCGCCAAGGCCTTGTAGTTGAGGCGTTGAGGCACGTGCGTTTCCCCGTTCACACGCCCGCGACGGGCGCCCACAACACATCCTCGATACTCTCTGCCCCCGATGCAAGCATGACAAGACGATCAAATCCGAGCGCGCAACCCGCCGAATCCGGCATCCCCTCGGCGAGGGCCGCAAGAAAATCCTCGTCGATCGGATAGCGCTCGCCGTAGAGACGCTGCTTCAGCGCCATGTCGGCCTCGAATCGCGCGCGCTGTTCCGCCGCATCGGTCAGCTCGCCGAAGGCATTGGCGAGTTCAAGCCCACAAACATAGACCTCGAAGCGCTCGGCAAAACGCCCGTCATCGGGCTTGGCGCGCGCCAGCGCCGCCATCGACACGGGGTAGTCGTAAAGAATCGTCGGCGCAGGGTGACCGAGGCGCGGTTCGATGCGTTCGAGGAATACGCGGAAGAACACGTCGTCCCAACCATCTTCGTCCTTCGCGGCGATTCCTCGGGCGCGCGCGATCTCGGCAAAGCGCGCCGCATCGGGCTGGCGGGCGTCCTCGCCCATGCACGCGACGAGGTCGATTTCGGCATAACGCGCGAAGGCTTCGACGACGCTTAAGCGCCGCCAGTCTCCGAAAGGATCGCTTTCGACGCCCTGCCACGAAAACCGCTCCCGCCGCGCCGCGCCAAGCGCCGCGCGCAGAAGCGCGACGCAATCGTCCATGACCGATTCGTAATTTGCCTCGGC
>JBJXGH010000168.1:0-14777 GCA_046153685.1 Alphaproteobacteria bacterium | reverse complement strand
CGTACATATATCGCGCCCGATTGCAGGCGAAATTTGGCGCGCGCGACTTCGTCCACGGTTACCCCGGCATCGAGGACACGGGCGATTTCCTCGTCGAGCGCGGTTTCGAGTTCGGCCGCCGTGGTGCCGTCGCGCGGCACCACGCCGAAGGTGAAACGCGAATCGTCCCGCGCTCCCGAATCGTAGTGCGCCGATGCGCCAACCGCCAGCTTGCGCGCGACGACGAGGGCCGCATACATCCGGCTGGTGGCGCCGCCGCCGAGAATCTCGGCTAGCACTTCGAGGGCGTGCGCCGTTCCGGGCACGCCCGGCACAGCGGCGGGAGCCGAACGATGCCCGGGGGCGAGATAGCTGCGATGGACGCTCGGGCGCTTGACCCGGACATTTTCGAGCACGACGCGCCGCGCCGCGACCGGCGGCGGATCGAATGCACGAACGCGCGGCGCGAGCGCGCGCGCGGGAATCGCGCCGTAATATTTCTCGGCCAACGGTTTCAAGTCATCGAACGCGATGTCCCCCGCAACCACCAAAATGGCATTATTCGGCGCGTAGTGCCGCGCGTAGAACGCGCGCGCATCTGCCAGGGTGAGCGCGCGGATTTCGCGCTCCCAGCCGATGATGGGTATGCCGTAGGGGTGGTGGGGGAACAGCATCGCGCGCACCTGTTCGTCGAGCTGGGCGCTCGGTTCGTTGTCGATGCGCGTGCGCCGTTCCTCAAGCACGACCGACAATTCCGGAACCGCCTGCTCCTCGGCGACCGCGAGATTGGCCATCCGATCGGCCTCAAGCTTCATGACCAGCTCGAGCCGGTCGCGCGCCACCGTTTGGTGGTAGCCGGTGTAATCGAGGGCGGTGAAGGCGTTCTCGCGCCCGCCATTGACGGCGACGAGACGGGAAAATTCTCCGGGGCCGTGGGTGCGCGTGCCCTTGAACATGAGATGTTCGAGATAATGCGCGACACCCGACTTGCCGCGCGGTTCGTCGGCCGAGCCCGCCTTGTACCAGACCATGTGGACGACCGCGGGCATGCGCGGGTCTTCGATGACCACGACATCGAGGCCGTTGGCGAGAGTAAAGACGCGGGGATCGAATACGCCGGCGTACGCGCTTGCCGGCAAGAGCGATAAGCCCCCCGCGAGGAGCCATAAGCCCCCCGCGAAAAACCGTAAGCCCAGTGCGCGCACTGCCAGAAACCGGGTGAAGAATAGCGAACGAATCGCGGGAACTCCGAACACGGCGCCTGGGGCGCGGCGCGTCAGAAGATGCTTTCGAGCAGGCCGCGTTTCTTGCGGATCACGACGGTGCTGTCTTCCGCGGGCTTCTCGGTCACGCCCTGACCCGCCACGGCGGCCTTGCCCGAGGGCGCCTCGCGCCAAGTCAGCAATTTGTCGACCAGCTGTTTTTCCTGCTCGCCGGTCGATTGGGTTTCCTGATCGATGCGCTGGCGCACTTGCGGGTCGGCCTGCACGCCGGCGGAATTTTCGAGCTTCTTGAGGAATGCGCGTTCACCGGCCGAATAGCCCCCTGCCCCCGGCGGCGGCGATTGAGCGGCGGCCGGAGTGTTGAACACCCGCGCACGCGCGGCCTGGGACGCGGCCTTTGTGTCATTCGAGCTGCCGCCGCCCACGGGCGGGCGCAAGGTGTAATCGGGCGGGACCGAGAGGTTCGGCCCCTTGGAGGCGTAACTTCCGCCGCCCTCGCTTTCGGGCGTGCGGCCTTCCATCGCGTCCTGCACGTCCTTTACGGCCTGACAACCGGCAAGTCCGGCGGACAAAACCAGGGCGAAAGCGGCGGCCCCAAGGGGGCCGATGGATCGGCGGACGCGCATGATCAAAGTCCGTTAGCCATGGAACACCGAATGTAGGTTAGCGCGGGCGCCGGAACAAGGCATCGGCCACGATCATCGCCGCCCCCACCGTGATCGCCGAATCGGCGAGATTGAAGGCCGGCCAATGGTGGGCGGCCCAGTGAAAATCGAGAAAATCGAAGACCGCGCCGAAAATCGCCCGGTCGATCGCATTGCCGACCGCCCCGCCGATGACGAGACCCACCGCACATGCCGGAAACCGGTCCTTCAGGCGCGCGAGCCAAGCCACCAGACCGGCGACGATCGCCGCGCTCAGCGCAAGGAGCGGCCACGACCCCCAGGGCGCCTGGGAAAACATCCCGAAACTCACGCCCTTGTTCCAGACAACGACAAGGTTGAAAAACGGCGCGATCTCGATGAGCCGAGGCGGGTTCAGCACCGCCTCGAGCATCCAGATTTTTGTCGCCTGGTCGAGAACGGTGATGATCGCGGCGATCACAAGACCGAAGCGCAGCATGCCCCTAGTCCGCGGCCAAGGGTCGGCTCACGGCGTCGGCGCAACGCCCGCAAAGTTCGGGGTGATCCGTGTGCGTGCCGATATCGGGCAGAACGCGCCAGCACCGCCCGCATTTCGTTCCCAGCGCCGCGCCGGATACGACCGCAATGCCCGGCACGTCCGCCAGCGTGAACGCATCCGCCGGCGCCGGTGCCTCGCTCAGCGTTGCCGCCGAGGTGATGAATATTTCCGCCGCATCGATGCCGCGCATGGCCGTGCGATATTCGTCGCCGGCATGGATGACGGGATGGGCTTGCAGGCTCGAACCGATGCGCTTTTCCGCGCGTTCGCGTTCGAGCGCGCCTGTGACCACGCGGCGCAGCGCGCGAAGCCGCCGCCACTTCTCGGCCAAAGCGTCGTCGCGCCAAGCGGCGGGAATTTCGGGAAACTGGCGCAGATGCACGCTCTCCGCGCCGTCACCATGGCGCGCGAGCCATGCCTCCTCGGCGGTGAAGCACAGCGACGGGGCAAGCCAGGCCGTCAGGCACGAGAACAATTCGTCGAGCACCGTGCGCGCGGCGCGGCGGGTCGGGGAGTCCGAGCGGTCGCAGTAGAGCGAATCCTTGCGCACATCGAAATAGAACGCCGACAAATCGACGGCGCAGAAATTGTGCAGCACGGTGAACATGGTGTGAAAATCGAAGTCGTCGCACGCTTGGCGCACCGTGCGGTCGAGCTCCGACAGCCGGTGCAGCACCCAACGCTCAAGCTCGGGCATCTCGGCGCATGCCACGCGCTCGGCCGCGTCGAACCCCGCCAGATTGCCGAGAATAAAGCGCAGCGTGTTGCGGATGCGCCGGTACAGATCGCCCTGGTGCTTGATGATCTCGGGCCCGAGGCGCAAATCCTCGGAATAATCACTACCGACGATCCACAGCCGCAGGATTTCGGCGCCGTGCCGATCGACGACTTCTTGCGGCGCGACGACATTGCCGAGCGATTTCGACATCTTGCGGCCCTGCTCGTCCACGACGAAGCCGTGAGTCAGTACCGCGTCGTAGGGCGCGCGGCCGCGCGTGCCGCAGGATTCGAGCAACGAGGAGTTGAACCAGCCGCGATGCTGGTCGGAACCCTCAAGATAGAGCGAGGCGGGCCACGCCAGATCCTCGCGCGCCTCGAGCACGAAGCCATGCGTCGATCCCGATTCGAACCAGACATCGACAATGTCCATGACCTGCTCGAATTCCGACGGATCGTGAGCCGCACCCAAAAACCGCGAAGGCTCGGAGGCGAACCACGCATCGCCACCCTCGGCGGCGAAGATCGCGCGGATGCGCTCGAAGACCTCGGGATCGCGCAGCAGCTCGCCCGTCTTCTTGCGTACGAACACCGCGATGGGCACGCCCCAGGCGCGCTGGCGCGAGATGCACCAATCGGGCTTGGATTCAATCATGCCGCGCAGGCGGGTCTGGCCGCTTGCGGGCACGAACCGTGTGCGATCGATGGCGGCAAGCGCGGTCGTGCGCAAGCCGGTCGCGTCCATCGAGATGAACCATTGCGGGGTATTGCGGAAGATCAGCGGCGCCTTCGATCGCCAGGAATGGGGATAGCTATGCGTCAGCTTGCCCTCGGCGAGCAGTGCCGCCGTCTCGCGCAGAAGCGCCGAAACCGCGCCGTCCGCGTCGCCCTTCTTGCCGTGCGGGGTGAGCACGCGCTTGCCCGCGAATAGGGGCACGTGGTCGAAGTACGCGCCTTCGGAATCGACAGTGTCGGGCACGGCCAAATCGTACTTGCGAGCAAGCTCGAAATCCTCCGCGCCATGCCCTGGTGCCGTGTGCACAAGCCCCGTTCCGGCGTCGAGCGTGACGTGCTCGCCCGCTAGCAACGGCACATCGAAGTCATAGCCCCGCCCCGCGAAAGGATGGCGGCAGACCGCGCCCGCCAGGGCCGCGCCGGGCAGGGTCGCGACGATTTCGCGCTCGACGATGCCCACCTCGGCGCAAACCGCATCGAGCAGGGCGGGAGCGAGGATCAAGGTCTCGCCCACGCGCGCGAGGCTGCCCTCGGCGACCCGCAATACCTTGACGGCCGCGTATTCGAAGCTCGCGCCGTAAGCGATGGCGCGATTGCCGGGAATGGTCCAGGGCGTGGTCGTCCAGATCACGGCGGACGCGCCCGCGAGCGTCGGGTGCGCGGCGCTCGCGAACGGAAAACGCACGTAGATCGCGGTCGAGACATGATCGTGGTACTCAACCTCCGCCTCGGCCAGGGCGGTTTTCTCGACCACCGACCACAGCACGGGTCGTGCGCCGCGATAGAGCGCGCCGTTCATCGCGAACTTGGCGATTTCGGCGACGATCTGGGCCTCGGCGGCATGGGTCATCGTCGTGTAGGGATGGGCCCAGTCGCCGAGCACGCCCAGGCGCTGGAACTCGGCCGATTGCACGCCGATCCAATGCTGGGCGAAATCGCGGCACTCGCGCCGGAAATCGAGCACGGGCAACTTGTCCTTGTCCTTGCCGGCGGCGCGATATCGTTCCTCGATTTTCCACTCGATAGGCAGGCCGTGGCAGTCCCAGCCCGGCACGTAAGCACTGTCGCGCCCCATCATCTGTTGGGAACGATTGACCACGTCCTTGAGAATCTTGTTGAGCGCGTGACCGATGTGCAGATTGCCGTTGGCGTAGGGCGGGCCGTCGTGGAGGACAAATTTCGGCCGACCCTTGGCTGCCGCGCGCGCGCGTTCGTACAGGCCGATTTCGGCCCAGCGCGCGAGCAGGAGGGGCTCCCGCTTGGGCAATTCCCCCTTCATCGGGAAATCCGTTCTCGGCAGAAATACGGTGCTCTTGTAGTCGGTGGCCATGGGGTATCCGTCAGCCGGCGGCGGGCGAAAGCGTCGTACCCAAAATCGCGCGCGCGCGTGCGCAATCCTCGGCGATCTGCGCTTTCAGGGAATCGAGGCCGTCGAATTTTCTCTCGGGCCGTAGGTGGTCGATCAGCGCCACGCGCAGGCGCTTGCCGTAGAGATCGGCCGAAAAATCGAACAGATGGGCTTCGAGTCGTTCCTCGCTGCCACCCACCGTCGGCCTTCGGCCGATATTGGCTGCACCCGCGCGCCAAACCGGCGCCGAACCATCCTCGACCGCGCAGCGCACCGCATAGACGCCGAGCGCCGGTCGCACATACTCGCCGAGCGCGAGATTGGCGGTCGGAAAGCCGATGGTGTTGCCCAGACGCGCACCCGTCGCGACGATGCCCTCGATTTCGAATTCGCGCCCCAAAAGCCCCGCGGCGCCGCGCACATCGCCCGCGGCGAGGTACTCGCGGATGCGACTCGACGAGCACGCCTCGCCGTCGGCCGACACCTGGGGAGGCACGGACTCGACCGCGACATTGTGCTTTTTACCGAGCGCTGCGAGCCCAGCCGCGTCGCCTTCCCGGCCGCGGCCGAAACGGAAATTATAGCCGGTGACCGCGCAGGACAGGCCAAGGCGATCGGAAAGCACGCGCGCGACGAAATCCGCCGGACCCATGCCGGCAAGCGCGGCGCCGAAGCGAAGCGCGAACAAGGCGCCAACCCCCTGGTCCGAGAGAATTCGCGCCTTGGCCTCAAGCGGCGTCAGGCGAAATGGCGCGGCGGAAGGTTGAAAAAAACTGCGCGGATGGGGCTCGAAGGTAACCACGGCCAGCGGTGCGTGGCGCGCGCGCGCGATTTCCGCGGCGCGCGCGACTACCGCGCGGTGGCCGAGATGCACGCCGTCGAAATTGCCAAGTGCCGCAACGGCGCCCGCCAAGTCGTGGGGGATGGCTTCGTCATCCTGAAGAATACGCATGGTGGCCGCAAGACTAGCTTCGCGCCCAGCCCGCGCAAGCGCGCGCAAAGCTATTGTGCTGCGACGGCCTGGACGCGCGACGGCACCATGATGAGCGCCTCGCCGTCGAGTACGACCGTTTCGCCGACCGAACAGACGGTATCGATCGTCGTGCGCCGGCGTTCGATATTGATGTCCCGGATCGTCGCGCGGACCTGCACCGTATCGCCGACACGCACAGGCGCCTTGAAGCGCAGGCTCTGTGTCAAATAGATGCAGCCCGGCCCCGGCAGGCGCGTGCCGATGACGGTCGAGATGAAGCTCGCGGTCAACATGCCGTGGACGATGGGGCCGCCAAAGCGCGTGCCGGACGCGAAATCGTTGTTGATGTGCATGGGATTGGTGTCGCCGGAGACGCCCGCGAACAGCACGAGGTCGGCATCCGAGACCGTCTTGCCGAAAAACGCGCTCATGCCGACGGCCAAGTCTTCGATGTAGTAACCGTGATAGCGCTCGAGCGGAAGCGGGGCCACACGGACAGAAGCGTCAGGCGACATCGGCATTTCCCATTTTATTGCGACGCAACAGACATTACTGCGCCGCAATATACAGATTTGTGGGCACCGCAACAAGACGGCGCCGCACCGGTGGCCGGGGACCAAGTATTTCTTAACCATTAGAGGTTAAAGACGAAACTTGGATCGAACGCGACCGGCCAAAACGGATTCTCAGGGATCGTCCGGTAGGATCGTTGCTCTAGCGGTTCGGTCCCACGGTTAGTCCCAGGAGAGCGTCATGCCAGCCGATTTTCGCGCAGGCCCCCGAACCGCCCACGCGCCGGAAAGCCGCGCGGGCTTGGCGCGCGGCCAGTACGTGCCAAAGGTCAAGGAATTCGCCGAAATCGTACTGCGCGACGGCACGACGCTGAAGGGCCACGTGTTCATCGACGTAACCTCGCGCATGCAGGACATGCTGAATGCCGCCCCCGCATTTTTCCCCATGGTGGACGTGCATGACGAAGTCCACCTAATCAACAAGGCTGCGGTGATTCGCATGCGGCCCTACGACGGCTGACCCCTCTATCGAGGACGGCATCGTCCGATATAGCATCCCTCCCACGATGAAGCATGCCACGACCAAGCCCCACGTCCTCGAATCGATCGCTCTGCTGAAGGGCCTACCCACGCCCGTGCTGCGAGAGATCGAGAAGAAGTGCGTTTGGCGCGATTACGGCGAAGACGAACAAATCTTCGACCGCGACAACGACTCGCGCGACATCTACTTCGTCGTCTCCGGGCGGGTGCGCATCGTCAATTACTCGATGTCGGGCCGCGAGGTCAGCTTCGACGACATCTCAACCGGCGGCACGTTCGGCGAGTTGGCCGCCATCGACGCCAAGCCGCGCTCGGCCTCTGTGGTTGCACGCGAGCCGACGACGGTGGCGGCGCTCGAATCCGGCGCCCTGCTGGAATTGGCCGTGAAACATCCCCAGGTCGCCATCGCGCTGATGAAACGCCTGGCGCGGGTGGTTCGCACGGCCACGGAGCGCATCATGGATCTCTCCACCCATGGGGCACACAACCGGGTCTACGCCGAACTCTTGCGTCTTGCGCGCGGCGACGACGATTCGACCGCCGCCAAGGCGAACGCCACGATCACCCCGATGCCGACCCATTCCGAAATCGCCAGCCGGGTTTCGACCACGCGCGAAACCGTGGCGCGCGTGCTCTCGGAGCTGCAGCATTCGGGCCTTGTCCGGCGCGAGCAGGACGGTTTCGTGGTGACCGATCTCGAGCGCTTGCGCGCGATGGTCGAGGAATTTCGCGGCGAGTGATCGCCCGTTTCCGCCCCACGGCACGCCGCGCCCCGCGACCTTCCCCGCAACCACGACAATCGGGCGCCGTGAATTTCCGCCCGTACGACCGCGATCCCTTTATGACGGCGACGCCCGAATGACGGCGACGCCCGTGTGACGGCGACGCCCGTGTGATGGCGATCACTGCACCCTTTCCATGACTTGCATAGATTGGCGCCATCGCTGGGCGGTCGGCGCAAGGACCGCTCGTCGATGGTTCCCCTTCCAAGGGGATCCTCCTCTCCCGAACGAAAACTCGCACCGGGCCGGAGCCCCCAACTCCGGCCCGTTTTTTTGCCGATTTTCATCTTTGACCAAGCGGCGCACCGAACACCCCGCCGGTCTTGACCCGCGCCAAGAACGAGAAACGCCGCAGGGGACGATCCCCCGCGGCGGCGCGATGCGAACGAAGTCTGGATCAGCGGCTGGCGACGGCCTTGCCGCCTTGGGTGGCGATCACATTGGTGCTCGTCGAATCGGAAATCTCGATGCGGTTCTCGAGCGTCTTGGCGATGGTCCGGCTTGTGACGTCGTTCTTGAGCTTGAAGAAATCCTTCATCGTGGCGCCGCCCGGCAGCGTATGGCCGTTGCCGTCCGTGCTCTGGGCAAGGCCGGAGTCCTGGGCGTAATTCTTGACGGGGTTGTTGCCCGCGTTGATGGTCCCGGTCAAGGCGCCCACCGTGTAGTTGCCGGAATAGGCCGCACTGGCGGTACGCGCGCCGAAATCCATGGTGACGGTCAGGGTGTAGCTGCCACTGCCGGTGCCGGCGGTGGGTACCAGATTGACCGTGCCAAAATTGAAGGTCGCGGTGCCGGAATGGATGGTGCGGACCTGTTCCCAGGTCGATTGCTCGCCGATCGAGACGGCGGAATCCTGCGCCGCCTTGACCGTCGATTGCGACGAGTTTTGCGCGAGCAGCGCGGCCTGGGCCGTGCCGCCCAAAGGTCCAAGCGCGCCGGCGGCGCCCTGGCCGGATTGGCGCACCACGTTCGTGCCAGGCGCGGATGGCGATTGTTGGGCGGGACTGGGCGTCGCGCTATTCGTGCCGCCGCTTGCGCCGTCCGCCGCGGCCGAATGGGATTGCGTCAAGCTATTCGAGATGCGCGCGGCCTGCTGCGTCTCGAGACGCACGGGCTCGCTCGGCGGCATTGTCGTCGAAAGGGTCGTGGCGAAGCCGGGGCGCGTGATCAGCACCTCGCCCCCGGACGCGGCTGCGCCCGAAACCACGATGCGTCCAGGCCGCTCGCCTGCGTTGTTCGACAAGCCGGGGCCGAGCAGCATGACGGTCGCGCGCTCGCCCTCGACCACGCCCTGCACCGCCGTGCCGCGCACGCCGATCGAACCCTGCGGCAGATTGACCGTCATGTCCTTCGGATCGTGCTTGGCGATTCGACCTGAAACGAAGCGGAACGCGCCCTGCATGATGCGCGCGGTCAGTTTTCCGTTATTGGTCGCTGGGTCAAAGGTGAATTCGTCGACCGCCATCGCCGCATTGGGGCCGATGGTGAATACAGTTTCATCCACCAGCATGATCTGCAGGCCCGCGTTCGGGCCGGTGGAAATGCGGTCGCCGAGATAGATCACGTCGCCACTCGCCACCGTGATGCCGATGGCCGAACCCGCCATGGGCGCGACGATGGATGGGCCGATCGCGGCGGCCACGCGCTCGACCTTGCCGCGCACCGCAGCGGCGATGCCCGCCTTGATCGGCGCACGCGCCTGGGCCTGGGCTTCATCGACCGACCACAGCAAGGCCGCGCCGGCGAGAACGGTGGTGACCAGAAACGCCTTCATATTCGCCTCCGAAGGGCCGCTGGAAAATTTTCCCGCGGCGATGGGAGGGATCTTGGCGATAGGACCGAACCCGCGCAGTGACTGGCATCACTGGCATTAACTTATTGAAATATATATATTTTTAAGACTATTCTGTAAAATCTACTGCCGTGTAGCGCGCACCGTGCCGCCTTGGGTCGCAATTTTGTTGGTGCCGGCCGTATTGTCGGTGATCTCGATTCGCATATCGACAAAGCGCGCGATCTCGCGCGACGACACATTGTTGAATGCCGAGTTGATGACCTTGCCGAAGCCGCCGCCAGTGGGCGTGAATGAATCGGCCCGGTTCGAGACGTTGCCGGAATCGGAGCCATAGTTGCCGTTGATGGCGCCGCCCGTGGGCGCGATATTGCCGGTGACGGCACCCACCGTGAAATTGCCGGTGATGGTGATCGAGGTCGTGCGCGCCCCGAAATTCACGTCCAAGCGCAAGCTGTAAAGCCCGCTGCCGGTACCATTCACCGCGACGAGGTTGATATTATTGGTCTCGTACCGACCTGTCCCGGAATGGATCGAGCGCAATTGCGCGAAGGTCGTGATCTCGCTGAAATTGCTCGCCGCCGTGTCTTGCGCGGATTTCACCGATTGCTGATTGAGCGATTGCGCAAGACGCACCACCCCGCCCGCATTGCCGACGGTCGAGAGCGCGCCGCCCGTGCCCTGTCCCGATTGCTTGGTGACATTCGCTCCGCCAGTCAGTCCGCCGGCTGAGTTTCTGCCTCCCCGATCGGTCGGTCCTTTGGCGAGTCCTTGGCCCTGCTGGCCTTGACCTTGGCCTTGGCCCTGCTGGCCTTGGCCTTGGCCTTGGCCTTGCTGATCCTGCCCCTGGGCCTGGCCTTGTTGCTGACCTTGTTGCTGACCTTGTTGCTGACCTTGGCCCTGCTGGCCTTGGGTATCGGGTCCGGCCGCGCGCGGCGTGAAGGCCGCGCTCAGACGCTGGGACTGGTCGACGCTCAAGCGCTGGGGATCGGTCGGCGGCAGATTGGCGCCCAATGTCGTCGCGAAGCCCGGCCGCGTGATCAAGACCTCGCCGGTCGTATTGGCGATGACGAGCCGGCCTTCGCGCTCGCCCGCGTTGTTGCTCGGCCCCGGGCCGCGCAGCACGACGAGCGCGTTCGCGCCATCGACCACGCCCTCGCCCGCCGTGCCGCGCACGCCGATGGTGCCTTGGGGCAGGCTGATCACCATGTCCTTGGGTTCGTTCTTGGCGATTTGGCCGGAGACGAAGCGAAATGCGCCCTGCACGACGCGCGCCGTGACCTTGCCCGCGCCCGCTTGCGGATTGAAAACGAATTCGTCGATCGCCATGGCCGCGTTGGGCCCGATGGTGAACACGGTTTGGTCGAGCAACACGATCTGCAACCCGGCATCGGGCCCGGTGCGAATGACGTCGCGGAGATATACGGCTTCGCCGCTCTTGACGGCGCCTACGACATTGGCCGATACGCGTTCGACCCGCCCGCGCACGGCCCCCGCTATGCCGGCCTTGATCGCCGCGACCTGGGCCTGCGCGATCTCCTGCGCCGCGGCAGGCGCGCCGGGCAGCACGGTCATCGCACACAGCGCCGCCGCCAGAGCGCTCCGGCGCGCGGCAATGACGGAATGAAATACGCCGCGCATCATCGCCTCCGATGCCCGATTATACACCCCACGCGCCCGCGCATTAAAAGTCCCATCGCTTGCTCAGCGTGACTGCATATTTTTTGCTGTTGTAGGTGTAATTCGTGAGATTCGACCCCGCGCGGTAATACTCCGCGCTGGTCGAAAGATTGACACCCTCGAGCAACCGACCGAGCGTGCCGTCCTCGCCGATGATCGTCGTCAGCGGTACGCCGAAGGTCACGCGCAGCCGATAGAGCTCCTCGCGGCGCGCGACCACGGCGATCAACGTGTCGGGATCGTCGTAGGTATCGCGCTGATTGCTGAAACTCGAAAGCAGGAACATGCCGTCGCCGAGCAGCCAGACATGGCTGAGCGAATATTGGTTCTCGGTATAGGAATTGAACTTCTCGCGTGCCTGCTTAAGCGTGTAGCGATATTCGAGATTGAGCCGCATGGTCGGCGACAGCACGATGTCCGTGCCGACCGCGCCCTCCCATTGCGGGCCTTGGCGCAAGCGGGCGGAGGTGTCGGAGGATATATTGCGGTACTTTTGATCCTCGCTCTGGAATTCGCCGTATGCCGACCAGCCGAGAACCAATTGTTCCGTCGCGCGCAGCCGCGCGCCGCGCGCATGCATGTAGTTCTGCCGCGCAAGGCGCAAAAAACGCTCGTAAAAGACGGGCGTGATGGTCGTCGGCGTCAAGTCGATATTGGCGCCCAACTCACCCGTCATGGAGCGGATATCGAGCCGGCCGAGCTGGGCCTGCTGGGTGTGGTAGTAGGTCAGATTGGAGAAGATTTCGTGGCGCGCCTGCCAGCCGAGATCGTGGCTCGCCTCCAAGCGCGTCAGGCCCTGAACCGCGAAATCGTCGATTTGGTTCGACGCGCCCTCGACCTGGGTGTCGATGCCGAGCACGAGATTGCGCCGCGACTTGGCGCCGGCATTGCGGTTGGTGTCGTACTGCCCGCCGATGGAGGTATAGACGCCATAGCGCGTGCGTTGGCGCTTCTGGTCGATCTGTTTCAGGTAATCGTCGATCGAGCGGCGCAGCGTGTCGGGCATTTCGAGTTCGCGCACGGCACGCAGCTCGCGCTCGGCCTCTTCCAGGTTCTCGAGGCGGAACTGGACGACGGCATAAAGCAGGCGCACGCGCGGCAAATCCGGCTCGATCAGCAGGATGCGCTCCAGCGTGGCGCCCGCGCCGCGCACATTGCCGTTGCGGATCTGGGTTTCGGCAAAGGCGAAATTGAGATCGATATTGTCGGGATCGGCCAGGATCTGCTCGAAGGTCACATCCACGCCCTCGAGCGCGCGGCGGCGCTCGGCCTCTTCGGCGGCACGCTCGGCCTCGAGCTTGGTGCGGGTGTCGGTCGTCACGCTGCCGGGCACGGTTTGTGGCGCGCTCTGCTGGGCCCAAGCCCCCGCCCATGGGAGCGCAAGCGCGTAACCGGCCAAGCCGCACGCGAAAACGACACTCCAGCGCCTGCACGTCCAACGTGCCGCCACGATCAAGTCCTTGAAAATAAATCAAATCCCGCTTGCCAACCTCGGGCGCGAACCCGGGCCGGTTCTTAGGGGCCGAGGCTGTCACGACTCCCGTCGCCAGATCAAGGGAAGGTCAACTCAAGCGGTTGAAATCGCGGGCAAAGGGCTGAACTAGGAGGTTATTTTTCGGTCGCCGTGTAAGCCCCGTCCCAGTCCGCTGGCGGCGGCGCGGCGCGGTATGCCGAAATGCGTTCGGCATAGAGGGTATAGAGAGACGCCAGCGAGGACGGCGCCGCGGCACGGCAATGTACGAGCGCAGCTTCGGCCGCGCCCCAGTCGCCCGCCCGGTAGGCCCCCAGCATTGCCGCGTGCGGCGCGGCAAGGGCCTCCGCCTCGGCCGCTCCAAGGAGAGTAAAGACGCGCACGGGCTTGGTCTTGCCCTTCACGCGGATGAGGTCGAGTTCCAGGGCGGGTTCGCCGGGCGCCTCGGCGCGTGTCGTCTCGCTGATCACGATATCGACGCCGTAGATCTTGCTTTGGCCTTCAAGGCGCGAGGCCAGATTGACGTCGTCGCCCAGCACCGAATAATCGAAGCGCTGGTCCGAACCCATATTGCCGACACAGCACATCCCGGTATTCAGGCCGATGCCGACGCGCACCGGATCGAACAGCCGGCCCGCCGCGCGCGCCTCGCCGGCCCAAATTGCATTCAGACGCGCGAGTTCCGCGCGCATCGCCGTCGCCGCCCGGCTGGCATTGCGGGCGTGCGCGGGATCGTCGAGCGGAGCGTTCCAAAACGCCATGATGCAATCGCCGATATATTTGTCGATCGTTCCCTGGTGCGCCAGCACGACCTCGCTCATGGGCGTGAGATAGCGGTTGATGAAGCGCGTAACGCCGTGGGCGTCGAGTTTTTCCGAGCGCGCGGTGAAATCCCGGATGTCGCAGAACAGTATCGTCATGTTGCGCATCTCGCCGCCAAGGGCGAGGCGTTCGGGGTGCTCGGCCAGGCGGTTCACGACCGCGGGCGAGATATAGCGCGCGAACGCGCCGCGCACCCAGCGCCGCTCGGATTCGGTACGCAAGAAGATAAGCCCCGTCTCGACCACATAGACCACGATGATGACGAGTGAGGGATAGACGGGATCGAACAGCCAGCGCCAATGATCGAACGCGATCCAAGAGGCGCCGACCGCGAAGCCAACCGCCGCGACCCCAAGCGCGCCGCACCAACGCGCGCCCACGCGCGGCAATAGAACGATCAAGACAAGGCCGATTCCCAGCAGATACACGACCTCGACCCCGAGCGCGAAATCGGGGCGCGACAAATACTCGCCGGAGAAGATTTGTTCGAGCAGCTCGACATAGATTTCGACGCCCGCGGCCGCAGGATCGAGCGGCGTGATGCGCAAATCCTTGAGGCCAGCGGCCGAGGTGCCGATGAACAAAATCCTGCCCTCGACGAGAGCCGGGTCGAAGTCCGGCTCGAAGATCTTCCAGGCCGGAATGAAACGCTCGGGCTGGAAACCGCTGTAATAGATCCACACCCGGCCATTCTCGTCCGTGGGCACGGCGAACTGACCAATCTTGATTCGCGAGATTCCGGTTGATTCGCCGAAGCTCTCGACCCCGCTTGCGCCCGAAGCCTTGATGACGAAGGTCCGCTCGCCCTGCGCCACGCGCAAGGCCTCGGCGCCAAGCGAGGGCAACAGCTCGTCGCCCATGCGCAGCACCAGCGGCGTGCGCCGGATAACGCCGTCGCGCTCGGGCAAGCCGTTGAGGCTGCCATTGCCCTCGGCCGCCGCTTCGAGCGCCGGCAGATTGAGCACGGCGCCGCGATAGGCAGGCACGAAGGGGCGCGGATCGTCGCCCGCGAAGGCGAAGC
>JBJXGH010000033.1:0-3653 GCA_046153685.1 Alphaproteobacteria bacterium | reverse complement strand
GGGTCATCGGCTCGAATATCGGCGCGCGCGTCATGGCCGGGACGGTCCTCGACAGGCTCAAGGCGCGGCGGATCATCTCTCCGATCCAATGGCGGGCGGGGTCGAGGCTCTATAAAACCTATTTCGCGGCCGGCATATCCCCCTCGCTCTCCGGCTCGATGGAACGATCCTCGCGCGGGACCAGGGAATATTCGGACCGCCAGGCCGAGGCGCGGGGGGAATTCAAACTGGCGCTCAACGCAGCCGGTCCGGGTCTGGCAAGCGTGGCTTTCGACGTTGCGTGTGGGGATTTGCCCCTGGAATCCGTGGAATTCTCGCGCGGCTGGCCGAGAGGCGCGGCGGGTGTCGTTCTCCGCCTCGCGCTCACGGCCATCGCGGCGCATTATTGGCCGGTGGCTCCGGCGTCGAGAAACTTCACGGCTTGATCCAGCAGCGCGAAAACGTGTGCGGCGCTGCCCACATGACCCCAATTGACAATCGCCGAATCGGGGTCGAAATGCTCATCGGAATAGGATAGGATTAAGGCTGTGGCGGTACGGATTTTCCGGCGATAATCCGTCATCGCTTGTTCGCAATCGATTAGGCTCTGGCCTGTCATTGTCATGACCCCATAATGGCGGAAAGGATTTCGTCGTCGGTCATCCGGTCAAGCCCGTCCTCGCTGTTCATGCGCTTGATTTCTGCCATGCAGGCCAATCTGTGGCGGCGGTACTTCAAACGGAGTTTGCCCTTCGTCAAAGCCTCGCCCAGGTCACACATTTCCAGGTCGCGGGCGATGGATTGTTCGGTTTCTTGGCGTGTCATTTCATGCCCTCCCAGGCGTTATTGCTCGTTTGAAATCGAGAACATTGACCGATGGATGCAAAGTTTTCCGCCGCTGTCATCGAATTGGATGATGTACCAATCCGGCCCGGGCATCGGCAGACTGACCTTGCCGGGCTTGCGGATTGTGCCTGTTGCGCTGTGCTGGTACAGCGTCCTGACTTTGGTTCCGGGTTGGATCATTTGTGCCCTCCCAGGCTTTTGCGTCTCGTTCAACGCACACAATATACCCATGATTTGCCGAGACGGTCAAGCGCAGAGAGGGCGAAACCACGAAATAAAACGACGAAACCACGAAATAATCGCACGAACAATACGTTGACCGACCGCGCGGCTAGGACTACAATACCTAGTAGCGTTCCGAATCGCGTCGGGGTATCCCCACAATCCCCAATTGGGCATAACGTAGGGCACCATTCACAATTTCAGCATCGACGCGCCAGTCACGACCGAGATGATCCTCGCGGCGATGGATGTCCTTGTGGCGCGCATCCCTAATATACCGCCATACGAATTGCGCCGCGTCGCCCAAGTGGCGGTCGAGGCTGCAATGGCGAAAGCTACGCTCACGATTACCCAAGCCCACAACCCCAGGACCGGATAGCCTCAACGTGACGGCGAAACATACAACCCGCCGAACAATGCGCGACCATAGGCTACAAGACGAGACGCGCGCCAAGATACAGACCACCCAGATAGTCAAGCGCCTTACGGATCATATACATGGCGGAATTGAGTTGAGCGCAACGCAAGTGACTGCGGCGCTTGGGCTTTTGCGCAAATCGCTTCCCGATCTGGCGGCTACTCAGCTTTCCACCGCGCCTGGGGAATCCTTTATATTACAGATAGTTGGCCCGGCTTTGGCCGCGCCGGCGGTCGAGCCGCCCGAGGCTGTTGACCTGATCGATTGCACTCCGGACGCGGCTCGCACGAATTAGCGGGTATCCAGCCCGTGGCGCACTGGCATAATGTTGCGCATTATCAATGGGATACGATTCCAGGCATTTTGGGGTTTATGGCCGTCTTGGCACTGATTCCCTTGCCCGCCTATTTTCCGCGTAACGCATTGATTTGCATGGCGTGCTGGCCGATTTCCTGCCGAGGTGATTTTTGAGATACGAACCGAGCGGCGCGACGCTAGAGGCTTTCCGGCGGTCTGATGCTTTCGTCCGGGGCGTTCGGGGTCCGATTGGCTCGGGCAAGTCCACGGCTTGCGTGGCCGAGATATTGCGCAGGGCTGGCGAGCAGGCTCCGGGTCCGGACGGGGTGCGGCGGTCTAGATGGGCGGTCGTCCGGAACACCTATCCCGAGCTTCGGACCACGACGATCAAGACCTGGCATCAGTGGGTGCCGCGCGAGATAGGCCGCTGGCAGGATGAGGGACCGCCTACGCATTTCGTCTCGGCCGCCGGTCTCGAGCTTGAGGTGATGTTTCTCGCCTTGGATAGGCCGGACGACATATCGAAACTGCTATCGCTGGAATTGACGGGCGCATGGATCAATGAAGCGCGGGAGATGCCGAAAGCAATCTTGGACGGCCTGACCGGACGCGTGGGCCGCTACCCGCCCAAGATGCTAGGGGGCGCCAGCTGGTACGGCGTCATCCTCGACACGAACAGCCCGGATTCGGATCACTGGTGGTATCGCCTCGCCGAGGAGATGCGGCCCGAGGGTTACGAGTTCTTCGCGCAACCCCCAGGCGACGGGCCGAACGCCGAGAACCTTGCCAATCTGCCGGCGGGGTACTACGCGAGGACGAAGGCGGGCAAGGACGAAGCTTGGGTTAAAGTGTACGTTCGCGGCGACTATGGCTACGTCCAGGACGGCAAGCCGGTTTATCCCGAGTACCGGGACGCCACTCATTGCCGCGATGTTCACGTCCTGAACAACGTCCCGATCCATGTTGGGATTGATTTCGGATTGACGCCCGCCGCCGTCTTTGCTCAACGCGGGCCTACGGGGCGATGGGCGTGGTTGTCCGAGCTGGTCAGCGAGGATATGGGCGCCAAGCGCTTCGCCGATCTTCTAGGCGCCGAGATGCGCTCGCGCTATCAGGGGTTCCAATTCGACGTGTACGGCGATCCGAGTGGCGACAACCGGGCGCAGACGGATGAGACAACGCCGTTCCAGATATTGCGCGCGGCTGGTATCCCGGCCCGTCCGGCGCCTTCCAATGATCCGATGCTGCGCCGCGAGGCTGTTGCCGTTGCGCTTGGCCGGATGATCGACGGCGAGCCAGGCCTATCCCTGTCGCCTTCGTGCAAGATGCTCCGAAAGGGCATGATGGGCGGGTATCGGTATCGTCGCGTCCAGGTGACGGGGCAAGAGCGCTACTTGGACAAGCCCGACAAGAACATGTTCAGTCACGTCTGCGAGGCTGCTCAATATCTGATGTTGGGCGCTGGCGAAGGGCGGGCATTGATCGCGCAGCCTAGGACGCACGCGCCCCAGGCCTTTGCCGTTTCCGATTACAACGTATTCGACGTGCCGCGCCATCGTGGCGGGCGGCAGGCTTATGCAGACGAGTGGAGTCCGACGTGATGAAGGTTCAAATCTGATGGGCGCGATGTTCGGCGGTGCGCCGAAGGCTCCTCCTGCGCCCGTTCCGCCTCCGTCGCTTGCCGATCCGTCGGTTGAGGCTGCGCGCCAGCGTCAATTGCAGGCTGCGCGACTGGCGAAGGGCCGGGCTTCGACGATCATGACCGGCGGGCAGGGCGATGAATCCGCCGCGCCGGTTGTTACAAAGTCACTTTTAGGAGCATAAGAGCATGGCATCTCGACCGATTGCGTCTGCGGCTGGCACGCTCACGGGTACCGGGGCGGGTTCGGCT
>JBJXGH010000147.1:0-7971 GCA_046153685.1 Alphaproteobacteria bacterium | reverse complement strand
CTTTCCCGCCAACATGTCGTCGAGCGCCGACGCGACGGGATGGATGCCCTCGCCGTCGAGCCGCGCGCCCGAGGGAAACAGCGCCGCCGGGACATACACCGCCCCCTCTGGTGGCGCGGGGCCGTAGTGCAGGATGCGCGGGGCCGTCTCGTCCCGGATAAGCCCATGGCAGCGCGCGAGGAAATCGCAGGCATGAACGATCTCAGGGCGGAATGCTTCGAGCGCGGGTGCTATCGACAAGCGAAAAGCGAGAGCGTTCACGCCGCGGCTCCGAATTCGCGCACGAAGGCATCATGTGTCAGCAGCTGGCGCAGAAGCTTGGTGTGCTTGGCGCGGCCGTCGAGATGTTCGTCGATGCACGACCGCAAACCATCGGCGTCAAGAACGCCGAGCGTCAGCGCGTCCAAGCGCGCGCGAATCTCGCCGAAGCGACGCCGATGGCTCGGCTCCAAGCGGTACAGATTGGGAATGTCTTGCCACGATCCCGCCGAATGATATGCGGTCGGCGTTTCAGGCCGGGACGCAAGACCCAGGCGGCGTAAGCCCGCGCGCGCCATGAGCGCGGCAATCTCGCGCCAAGGTCCAAGTCCGGCGCGAAATCCCGTATTGGCCTGCTCAAGCCGCGCGGCTTCGGGCAATAGCTCTCCGAGCGCATGCTTGACCATGGCGCCGCTGCACCGCCAGGCGGGCTTCATGCGAAGATAAATATCGAAGACATCGGTATCGAAGGCGGGCAGGCGCAGATTGCCGACCGCGCGCGTCGCCATCATGCCGGTGAAGGCGTAGTGCTTGGACACGGCATGAAGGATGAAGGCGTCCCAGGCATTGTAGGGTTCACCCGACTGCAACCACGGCCGCAGGGTTTCGTCGAGCGCCGTTTCCTGGCCGTGCCACCATTCCGCCCGCCAGGCGGGCGCCACGATGCGCGCGATGGTGGCGAGCGGTGGGCCTTGGCGTAGCGAGCGCAGAACGTCCGCGCCGGTCGGGCGGCGCGGGATGGGCCGGAGGATGGGCAAGCGCGTGCGCGAACCCGCGACCTCGGCGAAGCGCGCAGGCAGATAATATCCTCGCAAGGTATAATCGAGCCCGTGTCCGGTCAGGATCGCCGGGCAATATGCGCCGACCTGGGGCAGGAAGGCCGACATCGGGGTCGAGGCTGGATAAAGCCCGTTCGAATCGACAACGGTGCGTTCGAGCCCGGGCAGGGTGTCTTCGGGTGCCACGATCAGCGCATGGTGTTTGGCGTCGAACAGGGCGGCGGCCCTCTGCGCCACGGCTAGTTCCGGGTTTCCGGCATAACCGGCCGTGGTCCAACATTCGAGCGCGCCTCGCGGTGCCGCGGCGAGGACAAGCCGGCTATCGATGCCCCCCGAGAGCAGCAAGGCCGTATTTGGCGTCGCACTCTGGCGCGCGACGGCTTTGCGCAATGCGGCGGCCAGAAGGCGGGCGCCGGTCCGCTCGTCGAAATCCGGACGGCGCCAGTCGAGCGCCCAATAACGCCGCTCGCGCCCACCCGCCGCGTCGAACTCGAACAGACATGCCGCGGGCAAGGCTTCTACTCCCGCGATGGGGGTCGTGCGCCCGAAGGTGCGTTGGGTCGTGAACAATTGCGCGAGCGCGCGCGGGTCCATTTTGCGCGGAATCCGTGGGTCGCCGAGCAAGGTCTTGATTTGACCGGCATAGACCAGTTCGTTGCCCGCGCGCCAAACATGGATGGGAAAGCTTGCATGCCGATCGGTCGCGAGAATCAGGCGATGCGCGGCGCGGTCGTGAATCGCGATCGCGAACAGACCGTTCAAATCCGCTAGGCGCTCCAGGCGGGTATCCGCGGCCAGATGCACGGCAAAGGCCGCAAGCGACCCCGTCATGCCGGCCTGCGCCGCATCGAACACTTCGCCGATCGCGGTGGCGGCGAATCGGCCATCGGCGCTTTCGGCGTAACCGTCCGCGCAATCGTGAGGATGGGCCACGCGGCCGAGTGCCGCGCCTGGCCGATCGTGACAGCCGATCGCGTAACCCTCGGGCAATGTTTGCGCGAGTGGAGAAAGATTGGCAGGCAGGCGTGGGTCGGCGCGAAAGATGCCGAACAAGCCGATCATGTGCCGAAGCGCTCCGCGGGCAGGGCCATCACATTGCCGCGCCGGCCGACGAACACCCGGTAGTTGTGCGCCTCGAGTCTCGGCTTCACGTGTTCCCAGATCTTGCGGCCCTCGCGCACGTACCAGCCGGCAAGCCGGATGCGTGGGCGCAATTCGCGCAATGTCCGCGCGGCGCCGTCCAGGGTTTCGGGCTCGGCACCGTTCAGGGTCAGGCTCAACAGATCGACGCGCGCCAAGCCCTGGCGGGCGACCGCGAGATCGACCGTGATGGTCTTGACCTTCTCCTTCCGCGTGCCCTTCTGCACTTCCTCGATCAGCGAGTTTCCCTGGGCAAAGGTCGATTCGAGTTCGATCTCCATTTCCCGGTCCCAGGTCGCATGGTGCAACGCCGTCACATTCGCCGCGCGGTTGTGGGCGATATTGCGCGCCAGAAATTCGTGGCACGCGCGATTGGCTTCGATCGCGACGATGCGTCCGGGGGCGATATCCGGCGCCAGGCGCAAATCGCCGAAGCCGAGAAAGGCGCCGCAATCTACGATGCATTCGCCCGGCTTCGGTGCGAACGCCGCCATCAGGACCGTGCGCGCATGGGCATCATCAAGATCGGCGATGGCGTCCTTGTGCTGGCCGTGAAAGCCGAACAAGGCCTCGGGCGCATGGCCTTGGGGCTTCAAATCGGGGCGCATATGGGGATAGACAAAGCGCGTGATCACGTCCTTCGCCAATCGGAAATGCGACATTGGCAGGCGCGCCGGCATGTCCGCGCGCAGGAGCCAAAAGATGTCCCTGTTCTCGGGCTCGGTCGCGAAACCGTAAAGGCGCGGCCCGTCCGCGAGCTCGATCCACGGTGCGCCGCCATCCATGCCGTAGCTTGCGCGGCGGTCGAGCGCCGACAATTCCGCGATCATCGCGCCGTAACGCGCGCGCCAGCCGGCCCGGTAGCCGGGAACCAGGGCTTTCAGGCGAATCGGCAATTTCATCGGATAGCGATCATGTTGGGCGGCCTATGAGGGTGTCGCACGGCGCAACGCCTCGCGGGCATTGTAGCCGTGCAGGGGTTTCAGGCGCTCGAGCGAGGCCGCGGGCAATCGGGCGCGAAAGCGCTCGAACAATTCCACGTCCTTCGCCGAGACTTGTGTTGCACCGTAGCCGTTCGCGACATTGCGGTTCAGGGGTTTGCCCGGATCGATGGCGGGAATGTCGAAGCCGAGACGGGCGAAGGCGCGGGTCATGGCGGGTCCATCGTTGAGATCGGCAGTTGCGATGTCGATGATCGGGTTTAGGCCGAACTCGTCGGCGAGCGCGCTCGCGCGCAGATAGCATTCGCACCAAGCCCACAGGAACAATTCGCCCTTCTCGAGATTCGCGGGGTCGAGCCGCAACTGGTTCGCATCCGAGTCGGGGCGATTGTTATCCAGGTAAAAATTCTTATCGCGATTGAGAAAGCTGCGCATATTCACGATCGGGTCGCGCACCAAGCGCACCAGCGTCATGCCCGGCCGCGCGCGTGCGATCGGCCGGTGCAGGCCGCGAATGAAGTATTTGCTGACATCGAAATAGATGTGCGCGCCGGAGCTTTCGATCTTGCGCCCGATCCAATCCAGGCGCCTTTGCGCAAAGCGCGCGAGTGCCGCGTCATCCCGGGCGACGAATGCCTCGATCACGCGCCCCCGGCCGAGCAATTCGTGGGTTTCGACGAAGCGCCGCCGCACCAGGCGCTCGTAATAGGCGAAGGGCTTTGGCGTAAGCGGCCGGATTTGCGGCTCCTCGAACTGCACGAGGCAACCGGGAATGTATCGGCGCGCGATATCGGCGAGCGAATTTTGCCCGCTGCGGCCGGCGGTCGCGGTGAAAATATAACGCGTGGTCACGATTTACCCGCCAAAAGACGGCGGAAATAGCCGGGGTCGGCCGTGGCGGCGCCGGCCATGACGGCGTCCTCGAGCGCGGCGGCATCCGGCCAGATCCGTCCGCGCTCGTCCACCCGGCTCGGCACCATGCGCACCCGGGCGCGCATCTCGCCCTCGATGCGCGGATTGAAGGGGTAATGCCCGCGTTCGATCAGCACGACGGGACGATTCGTGCATAGGGCCTCTGCGAAGGTGGTCGAGGTCGGCGCGTCGAACACGAACACATCCGTATCCGCCAAATGTTCCTCGAACCGCCGATAACTGGTGGGGGCGAAGTCCTCGATGGGATTGCGCCGTCCGACCAGGGCGCCCTCGGGATGGGGCTTGCAGACCAGATCGATGGCCATGCCGGCGAGTGCCTTGGCGACGCGCGATTGCAGGTCCCAATACACGGCATCGGGCGTGCCGACGATGGCGAATTGGCGCAGACCCCGGAATGGGTGGCCGACATAAACTACCCGGCGGCGCGCGCCCGAACGGGCACGGCCATCAATACTCGCGCGCCGGAACAATTCCTCGCCCCGGTCGGCGATGATGCGGGCCGCGTGCACCGGCCGGGCGATGGCCGGGAATCCGCTGTCCTCGAGCAGGCGGCGTTGCGTATCCGTGCCGACGCAAAACTCGCTCGCGACCATGAGCTCGATCATCGCGGTAAGCTGGGGCAGCTGCGAAATCCCGGTGTCGCCGCCGTGATCGAAGCCGAGCACGTATCCGCCGCGGCGCAGGACCTCGGCGCTGAGTACGCGCCCGGCATAGGACCCACCCGTGCCGCGCCACAGAGCCTTGGGCAATCGCCGGACCGCTCGCAGCGCCAGGATATCGGCACCGATCCGGCGCAAGACCGGTTCCAGACGCGCGACGAAGGCCGCCGTCACCCGGGCGCGGAACGGCTCGTTGAGTTCGGGAAAGCGTGCGATCAGGCGCGGCGCCATGCGGCGGGCCAATTCCGCCAGGTTCTCAGGGCATGCGGCGGTCGTATCGCGGCGCGCGGCGGCGACGAAATTGGCGGCGGGCCGATAGCCGAGGCTGGGCCGCAGGCGTCGTGCGCGCGTGATCAACAGGGAATTGTGGCTGACCGCCACGGCATCGGGCCACATCACCGCGCGCGGCAGGGCGATGGGCGAGGACCACGAGCGGGCGCGGGCGAACGCGCGCAACAGGGGCCAATCGGCGGGCGTCACGTCGAGCACGCCCATTCCCCGGCGGCGATCCTCGAGGGCGTGGGGCGCGCCCGCGTGCCCGCGCAAATATGCCATCTCCGGCGGTCCGCCCAAGGGCAGAATCCCGTGCGTCGCCTCGACTTGCGCGACCAGACCAGCCTCGACCAGAGACATGGCCGCGTTCACGAACCGGCCGCAGGCGACGACGAAGACTTGGCGCTCGAGCGCATCCGTCAGCTCCGATGCCGCCGCGATCGTCTCGCTGCACATCGCCTCGGCCGAGGCGCGAAGGCGGCCAAGCGAAATTGGCCACGCCAAGCGCTCGCGCCAATCGGGCAGGGCGGCGATGTCGTCGAACAGAAATGGCGCAATTGCGCCGCCCATCGCGGGATCACCACGCACTGAGTCCGCCATCGACGAAAATGCTCTGGCCCGTGACATAGGACGAAGCGGGCGAGGCCAACCACAGAACCGCGCCAACGATTTCCTCCTTGCGCGCCATGCGCCCCATGGGCACGCGGTCGGCATAGCGGCGCACGAATTCCACGCTTTGTCCGCTTTCTACTCCGCCTGGCACGACCGCGTTGGCGCGCACGCCCTTTTGCCCGTAGCTGGTCGCAAGCCAGCGCGTGAGCCCGATGACGCCCGCCTTGCCGACCGCATAGACTGCGGGATTGTTGATCGCGACGCCGTTGTGGATAGCGCCCTCGTAAATGCGATTGTCGGGGCCGTAGGCGCCGTAAATGGAGCCGATCTGTATGAGGGTCCCGCCATGTCCGCGCGTGGTCATGTGCCGGCATACGGTCTGGGCCATGATTGCCATGCCGTCCAAATCGACGGCCAGAACGCGCCGCCATTCCTCGAAGGAATATTGCTCGAACGGTGCGAAATAGGCCGCCGGATTGGGCGTTGCGCTCTGTGCGTTGTTCAAAAGAATGTCCACGCGCCCCAGGCGCGCGACGACGTCGTCCACGGCGCGGGCGGCCTCCTCGGGTTTTGCGATGTCGCATGCCAAGCCTAGTGCCTCGATGCCGTATCGCGCCTTCAACCCTGCGGCCAATTCCTCCGTCCGCGCGCGGTCGAGGTCGAGCAATGCCACACGCGCGCCGCATTGGGCGAGGCCCGCGGCGAATTCCCGGCCCAAAGTGCCGCAGCCGCCGGTCACGACGGCCGCCTGTCCCGCGAGGTCGAACATGGCGCGATAGTCGATGTGTTCCGCCCCGGTGGTCATGTCGCGCTCTCCAGGCGGTTCATCAGCATCTCCACGATGGCAAAATCGAGTTCGCTGTCGATATCGTGGCTGCGTTCGGGCGGCATTTGGTATAGCCGCGTCGTCGGCAACAGCACGGCTTCGGCGCGAAAAAATTCGGCGCGCGGCCATACATAGATCGAGGCGTTGCAGTCGAAGCAGCGCGGCGCGTCCTGGCGGCGCACGATCGCCTTGTCGCCGCGCTTGACCAGGGCGACGAAGCCGTCTTCGACCTCCTCGACCAGATTGAAATAGGGCGAACGATGGGCCGGCGCGCCGGTAATGACGTTCGCGCACCCACCCGCCTCGCACAGCGCGACCGCGCCCGCGATGTCCGCGGGCAGGCGCAAGGGCGCGGTCGCGTCGAGATCGACCATGGTGTCGAAGGCGACGCCAAGGCGCGCCTCGGCCGTGCGCACGCAATGCTGGATGGCCGGCAGCTTGGGCGCGGTGTCGCTCGCCATCGCCGCCGGGCGATCGACCAGCACATCCGCGCCCGCCGTCCGCGCGGCCGCGAGAATGTCCGCCGAGTCGCTGCTGACGGCCACGGCCTCGAACAACCCGCAAGCGCGCGCCTGACCGATGGAGTGGGCGATGAGGGGCTTGCCCGCGAGTTTCCGGAGATTTTTCCCCGCCACGCCCTTCGAGCCGCCGCGCGCGCAGATGGTGCAAATCCGCCGCATGCCTAGGATGCCTCGACCCAAAGACGGTCGCGTTGGGCCTGCTCGACGCTCTCGACGAAGCGAAGTGCTGCAAGCCCTTCGGCGTAGGTGCACAGCGGCGGCGCGCCGCCGCCGAGCAAGGCCGTGTGCTGCGCCGCGTAGGTAAAATCGCGCTCGGGCGCGGCATGCGCGATCTCGCGGCCTTCGGCTACGAGCGTTCCGGCGATGAAATCGAGCGTGGCCGAGCCCTCCGCCGCCGTTACGTGTATGGCGCGTCGGGCGGGGCGGTCGAGCGCGTTGAGCGCGATCGCCGCCGCCGGACAGCGTGCGAAGGCCGCCAGGATCAGGACGTGGTCGTCCGCGCGCGTGCCGAGCGCGCCGGAGTTCCCGCCCAGGACCGCCACGCGGCCGAGGGGGCCGAACAGCCACAACGCCAAGTCCAGTTCGTGCGAGAGATCGCGGAGCGCGCCCCCGCCCTGCGCCGCATTTGCCGAATAGCCGGTCCTGTGATCGCGGCCCGGTCGCCAATCGGCCAGATGCTGGCCGACATGGATTTCGGCCGAAATTGCGCGCTTGCCGTCGAGCCATTGACGAAGCGCCTGGGCGAGCGGGTGAAAGCGCAGATTGTAACCGACGAAGACGGGAGCCTGTATCGCGTCGTCGCCGGGCATCGTGCGCTCGAACACGGGCTTCTCCACCAGTACCGGGCCGGCAAAGCCGCGCGCGCGCAGGACCGAAAGCGTGGTCCGATGGCGCGCGGTCTCGTCCGCCACCACCGCGTAGTCGAAGCGCCGCGCGGCAAGCGCCGACGCGATATCCGCGTATGTCTCGACGCCCGGCTCGCCGGGCCGACGCGACACGACGGCCACGTCGGCGCCCAGCGCCGCCAGC
>JBJXGH010000143.1:0-8652 GCA_046153685.1 Alphaproteobacteria bacterium | reverse complement strand
TTTCAATCGTGTAGGAATTAGCTGGAAACGAATGGAACCTTAGCGCCGAGGACTGAAAATCACGGTGTCGCTGGTTCAATTCCAGCCCTGGGCACCACTTCTTCGCCATCTCCAACCGCTGGCGCTGTTCTCGCCCGCGCTCGACTCGCGGCGCAGGCGGCGCTTTATCGCGGCGTCTGACGCCGCGCGGGTTTGAGCGCGGCCGCCGCGGCGCGTTTCGCGGGGCGCGCGGCCGCGTCGTCGATCGCGGGGATTTCGGGCTCGATGAGGCGCGCGCGCCGCACTTCGATCGCGGTCTTCTACTCGCCGATTTTCAAGCGCGTCCCACGCTTGGCCGATGGCCTTGCCCCTCCAATTGGGGCGCCCGCGCGGATCGACGTGGCATGGCGCACGCGCCACCGCTCGTGGATCAGCTGCGTGATTAGGCCGGAGCGCGTCGTCCCTTCGTCCGCCGCCAATTCGTCTCCCATGGCCACCGTTGCGTCGGTGAGGCTCACGTTTACCCGCTCTAACCGATCTGGAATGCGCGCCGGAACCAACATCACGATATTGCCGGCCACCGCGCGCTTCTTCGCTGCCGCATAGCCTGACGGAAGCGGGACGTCCTTGGCATCCTCGAACCAAAAGGCCAGCACTTCGCCTGCCTTGGCTGTGGCGTCCTCGATGGTGTCTCCCGCCGTCACACACCCGTCAATATCGGGGAACCAAACCCCGAAGCCGTCCTTGGCCTTTTCAATGATGGCCGCGTACCAAACCATTGCCATCGTATTCTCCATCACTCGAATTTGATTCCGGCGAGGCGCTCAATCGACCTCAACGTGCCGCGCGGCATGTCTTTCCTGGGGTGTGGCACGATGACGGTCTTACCCGCCGTGTTCCGCAGTTTGATGTGGCTTCCCTTCTGACTCACGCGCTCGAAGCCAATGGCCTCCAGGGCCTTCAAAATCTCTGCGCTCGTCCAACTCTTGCCCATTTCCGTCCCCGTTTCAGTGTGTAAAATATACACACTATTGGGGGCGAGCGTTAAGGTTTTCGCGCGGCGCGGCGGCACAAAAGGAGGTGCGTAACCTTAAAAAAAACATAATGATTTTCAGGCCCAAACGCGTGCCCCACCCTGGCATAAATATTGGAATTAGCGCCATTTTTGCGGCCCAGCCCTGGGCACCACTTCTTCGCCATCTCCAACCGCTGCCGCCGTTCCCGCCCGCGCTCGATGCGCGCGTCGCAGGCGGGACGATCGCCCGCGCGGGGTCGCTCGCGCCCCGGCCCAGCAAGGCTATTTCCCTTCCGGCTATTTCACGAAGGCGAAGCTCTCCGTCAACAGCGTGAATGCCGGACGTATGGCGTCATAGCTTGCGACATCGTCGAAGCAGCTGATGGTGTAGCGTATGCCGCGATCGAGAAGAAAAAACATCTGCCCGCGAAACCGCTTCGTGCCGCCGGCGAGTTCGAGATCGCCGACCACGTCGCCGAGGCCGCCCCTATTGGCGCCGATGCGCTTTAATTCGTAGCTGCGCACGACGGCCTGCCTGAGCACGGCGGCGGCGCGGGCGTCGAACCAGGCCCGATCATAGTCTTCGATGCGCGGCTGCTCCGCGGGGCGGGTGGAAATCGTGCAGTTGCCCCTGACCGCGGCCGAGCGAATCTCCAGGCGCGCGTTCGGATCCTCCGGTGCTACTTGCTGCCAGCCATTGGGAATCTTGACCGAGAACGCGCCGTCCGCCCAGCGCACGGTCACGGGCGCGACCGCCGATTGGGCGAGGCTCGGCGCGTTTGCCCCGGCGATGGCAAACATGGCGACCAGAGCGGCGAGAATGGCAAGACGTATAAGCGGATGAAGATTACGCATGGGTCCCTCGCGATTGCGCGCGAGCCTAACGCAAGGAGCGCCCCCGGCCAAAGCGCGGGGCGAATATGGGCCAGCGGCTAAGGCGCGTGACGATGACTTCGCCTAAGGCGCGTGACGGTGACTTCGCCTAAGGCGCCTGGACCACGGACTGAAACAGAAAATGGCGTCCGGCGCGGCTTGACTGAACGAGCGGGCCGGTGAGCTTTTCGCCGCGCGCGCCCAATGCCGCGACGACGTGGCGGGGCTGGAGCGTGCCGGAGGCGCTCGAAATCTGCACGCGGTATGCGCCTGGCGGCAGGGCTCGGTTTCCGACTGCGAACGGCCCCGCGCGATAAGCGCCTGCCGCGACGCTCGTATCCATCTGGCCGATCAACTGGCCCTTATCGGTACCCACCGCCACCACCATGCGGGTGCCGTCAGGCAGATTGGTCTGGCCTTGAAAGAAGAGCGCCTGGCTGGACGTGCGCGCGGCCGCGACACTGGCTTCGGCCTTGAGCAAGCCGCCGGGCAAGGAAGCATCGGCAAGCACCGGTGCGGGCGCACCGGCCAAGGTGAGCGCGAGGATGGGGCCGCAAAGTAAGACGGGTCGCCAAGGGAATGCTTTCATGGGGGCAAGTCTAGAACGGTGGTGGTTGATCAAACGTCAACGGCTCTCGCTTCCCTTTGGCGGCGAAAGGGCGGGAGTTTTGCCCAAGATTCGCCGCAATGGCCGTGCTAAAATCACGCACATGGCAGTTCTTTCCGATTTATCTGAAGGATGCCCGACGATGAGGAAGATTAGACACGCATCCCATTGCGCGCCGTTCGGCGTCGCGATTTTCGCGGCCGTGCTCGCGGGTTGCACGAGCACGGTCGAGCCCGTGCTCTACCCCAATTCGCACTACAGCGCCGTCGGTGAGACACAAGCCCAGCGGGACGTCGATTCGTGCAAGGACGAGGCGTCCAAGCATGCCGATGGCGGCAGCCCGGTCGCGGATGCGGCCAAGAACACCGCCATCGGCGCGGCGGCGGGCGGGGCCATTGGCGCGGTGGGCGGCGCGGTGACGGGCGGGGGCGCCGGCACGGGCGCCATCGTGGGTGCCGCTATCGGCGGCACCGCGGCGCTGGTTCAAAGCGCGCTGCAACGCCGAGGGCCCGATCCGGTTTACAAGGCCTATGTCAATAAATGCCTCAAGGCCAAAGGCTACGAAATCGTCGGTTGGGACTGAACGCGCGCCGCTAACGGCAGCGCGGCGCCGTGCCGAGGCGCTTTGCCGGCGTGCCGAGCACGCGCTCGAAGGCGGCGGCGACGGCCAATAGTTTTTCCTCCTGCCGCGCGGCGGCGATGAGCTGCATTCCGACCGGCATGTTCCGGGCGTCAAGTCCGACGGGCATCGACAGCGCGCAGAGGCCGAGGACGTTCACCAAATAGGTATTCCGATGCACGCGCCGATTGGGCCCGGCATAGGTTTCGAGCGTGCGCACCTCGTCCTCGCGCGGCGGGGATGAAACCACCGTGGGACAAGCGATCACGTCCACGTCCTCGAACCGGCGCGCCGCACATGCCGCCAGGGTCTTTTGCCTCTCAAGCGCGTGGAAATAGACGGTCGCCGGAATCGCGCGCGGATCGTCCGCGCCCGACATGCGGCCTTTCAAGATGGGGCCGAACAAATCCCACCATTCGGCGAGATCCGGTTCCATCGAGCCGCGAAGCTCGAGGTAGGAAATCGTCTTGCCGAGATTTTCGCCGTAAGCGGCCAAGGCTTCGGGGAAGGAAATACGCGCGACTTTCGCGCCGGCGCGCGCTAGTTCGTCGAGCGCCGCTTTCACGCATTCGGTCACGCCCGAATCCGCGTCATCCCAGAAATGCGCATCCGCGACGCCGATGGTGAAATCGCCCGGTTGTGCCGCGCGGACCTGGGCACGCACGCGCGCGCCGTCCACGACCGGGTCGAGCGCGGCAAAGGCAAGCGCGACCTCCTCGACCGAACGCGCGATGGGGCCCGGGGAATCGAGGGTGGGCGAGCATGGCACCAGGCCGTCGAGCGACCAGCGTCCGCGCGTCATCTTGAGCCCGACCGCGCCCGACCACGACGCGGGCATGCGCACCGAGCCGCCAGAATCCGTGCCGATGGACAGCCAAGCCGAGCCCTCGTGCAGGCTCACACCCGCGCCCGAGGACGAGCCGCCGGTCAAGCGGTGCTCGGTCGGATGCCAGGGATTGACCGGCGCGCCCCAGTGCTGGTTGACGCCCAGGCCGTCGAAGGCGAATTCGACCGTGTGCGCCTTGCCGACGATGATGGCGCCCTGGGCGCGAAGGGCGCGCACGATGGGGCCCTCGGCCTCGAATCGCGCCGGCAGGCGGCGGGGCGAGCCGCCGAAGATCGGCATTCCGGCAACGCCGAACAAATCCTTGATCGAGACGGGAATGCCCTGGAGCGGCCCCAGATCGGCACCGCGCGAAAAGGCTTTGTCGGCCTCGCTTGCCTGGGCGCGCGCGGATTCTGCGTCGAAATGCTTGTAGGCGTTGAGGGCGGCGTGGCGAAGGTGACGGGCGATTGCGTGCTCGGTCAGGTCCACGGCGCTGAGGGTGCGCGCGCGAAGGCGTGCGGCCAATTCCGCGATGTTCAGTGAATAGAGATCGGTCATATCGTTATCCCGTTGCCCAGGCCAAGATCGGGCATAGATCGCCAGCCCAACCGGTGCATTGTCTCGCGCGCCGCGAAGTCCGACAATGCGCCGGGAGGTCCCCCGTGGCGAGTATCGTTCCGTCCTATCACGAAACCCTGTCCGTCGATCCGACCAAGGGCGGCGCGCCGTCCTCGCTGCGCCCGGCGGTCATGGGCACGCGGCACATGGTTTCGGCGGGGCATTACCTCGCGGCGCTTGCCGCGCACCGCGTGCTCGATGCGGGCGGCAATGCGGTCGATGCCGGTGTCGCGGCCGGCCTCGCGCTCGGTGTGGTGCAAAGCGATCTCGTGAACGCCGCCGGGGTGGCGCCGATCATGATCCGGCCCGCGCGCTCTGGCCAGGTCACGGTCATCGACGGCCTGGGAACCTGGCCTGCGGCGACGCGTCTTGAACATTTCGTCGATGAATGCGCGGGCAAGATTCCGGCGGGCGTGCTGCGTACGGTCGTACCGGCGGCGCCCGCCGCATGGCTTGCGGCGCTCGGGCGCTTCGGCACCATGTCCTTCGCCGAGGTCGCGAGCGATGCCATACGCCTCGCGCGCGAGGGCTTCGCCATGCATGCTCTCATGGCCGAGAACATCGCGACCTTCGCCGAGGGCTATCGCCGCTGGAAACAGAACGCGGCGGTGTACCTACCCAAGGGCCGCCCGCCGCGTGTCGGCGAAGTGTTCGTGCAGCGGCACCTGGCGGCGAGTCTGCAATTCATGGCGGATGCCGAGAGGCGTGGGCGCAAGCGCGGCCGGGCCGCGGGCCTCAAGGCCGCGCGCGACGCCTTCTATGTCGGCGATATCGCCAAGGCCATCGCCGATCACCAGGCATCCGAGGGTGGCTGGCTCACGCGCCGGGACCTTGCCGATTACCGCGTCGAGTTCGGAGAATCGGTGTGCCTGCGTTTTCGCGGCGTCGAGGTACATGTCTGCGGGCCGTGGTCGCAGGGGCCGGTCCTGACCCAAACCCTCGCGATTCTCGATGCGCTAGACCTTCGCTCGCTTGGCCACAACTCGCCCGATTATGTCCATTATCTGGCCGAGGCGCTGAAGCTGGCCTTCGCCGACCGCGAACGCCATTACACCGATCCGCGCTTCGGCCGCGTGCCGATGGCGCGGCTGCTGTCGAAGGCTTACGCCACCCAGCGCCGCGCGCTCATCCGCGCGCGCGAGGCGTGGCCAGACATGCCGGAAGCGGGCGATGTGGCGAAGGGCGCGCGTTCGCGCGGCGAAGCCGCGCCGCGCGCCGGCGATCCCCGAGCTGGTGATCCCATGGCGGCGCTCGATACTTCTTATGTCGCGGTGATCGATCGCTGGGGGAACGCGTTCTCCGCCACGCCCAGCGATACGTCCTACAACGCGCCGCTCGTTCCGGGCACGGGGCTGTGCCCGTCGAGCAGGGGCAGCCAATCCTGGGCGCGGCACGGCCATCCGGCGGCGGCCTTGCCGGGGCGGCGCCCGCGCCTGACCCCCAATCCGGCGCTTGCGTTCAAGGCGGGGCATGTGCTCATGCCCTTCGGTACGCCCGGTGGCGACGTGCAAAGCCAAGCGATGCTGCAATGCCTGCTCAACGTCCTCGTTTTCGGCATGGACGTGCAGCAGGCCGTCGAGGCGCCGCGCTTTGGCACGTTTTCCTTCCCCAATTCCTTCGAGCCGCACTTATCCTTTCCGGGCCGGCTCAATCTCGAACCTTCGCTCGGGGAGGCGGTGCGGCGCGAGATGGCGGCGCGCGGCCACGCGGTCGAGATATGGCCCGAGCGCACCTGGCGCGCGGGCGGAGTGTGCATGGTGGCGAAGGATCTAAAGACGGGCTTGTTGAGCGGCGGGGCCGACCCGCGTCGGCCGTCCTATGCCATAGGTTGGTGACATTGCGGGCAGAGAATCGAACAGAGAGCAAAAAATGACCATCAAGAAACTCGCCAAGTACAAGGAGCTCGCGAACCCGCAGATCAGGCCCCGCTATCACGGCCTGGCGACCTTCATGCGCGCGCCCTTCACCGAGGAATTGACCGAGGTCGATATCGCGCTTGTCGGCGTGCCATTCGATGGCGGGGTGACCAACCGCCCAGGCGCCCGGCACGGCCCGCGCGAGGTGCGCAACCAGTCTTCCCTCATGCGCGTCTTCAATCAGGCGACCGGTGCCAATCCCTATACCGGCCTGCGCGTGCGCGATGTGGGCGATGCCTGGGTCGAGCAGCCCTTCGAGCTCGAGGGGGCGCTCGGTGAAATCGCCGCGTTCTTCGGCGAGATCGGCCGCGCCGGAGTCATGCCGATTTCCTGCGGCGGGGATCATTCGGTGACCTTGCCCATCTTGCGCGGCATCGCGCGCGCGGCACCCGTGGGCCTGGTGCATTTCGACGCCCATTGCGACACGGGCGACGATTACTTGGGCTCCAAATTCCACCACGGCGCGCCGTTCCGCCGCGCGGTCGAGGAAGGCCTGGTCGATCCCAAGCGCACGATCCAAATCGGCATCCGCGGCGGCATCAACGACCCGAAGATCTGGGCATTCAGCCACGATTCCGGAATGCGCGTCGTCTATATGGAGGAATTCCACGACAAGGGTTGGCGCTGGGCGGCCGAGGAAGCCTGTCGGGTCGCGGGCACGGGGCCGGTGTACGTCACCTTCGACGTCGACGGCCTCGACCCCGTCTATGCCCCCGGCACGGGCACGCCCGAGGCGGGCGGCATCACCATGGTCGAGGCGCAACGCATGATTCGCATGCTCAAGGATCTCGACATCGTCGGCGGCGACGTGGTCGAGGTGGCGCCGCCCTTCGATCCCTCGGGCACGACGGCGCTCAACGGCGCAACGCTGATGTTCGAGATTCTCTGCGTCGCCGCAGAGGCGTTGCGGCGGCGCAAGGGGCGCTAGCCAACGGGCGATCCGGCGGCGGGCGAGGGACGGGGCGTGGATCGTGCGCCGGATGGGCGGGCGCTCCTGGAGTGGCCGCGTGCGGGGCGATGACGACTTCGCCTTACGTGAAGTGCGGCATCACTTTGACGGCGAAGGTCTCAAGCGAGCGCATGATGTCGCGGTGGCTCGTGCCCCAACTCATATTGATCTGCATGTTGTGGATGCCCTCGGCCTGATACAGCTTGAGCTTCTCGATGCAGAGCTCGGGCGGACCGATGATCAGATTACGCTCCACGTCCTCGAGCGAGATGTCCGAATCCAAGGGCACGATGGCGCCGCGCTCGACCGTGCCGGCGGTGGTATAGACGTTGAGGAAGCGCCGGTGGCGTTCCATGGCCGCATGCACCTTGTCGCGGATATCCGCTTCGTTCTCGGTCACGAACAGCATGACCAGCATCGAGAGGCGTAGCCGGCTGTGTTCGCCCCAATATTTCTTGGACGATGCGTGGAAGGAACCTGCTTGTTCCTTCACCCGGTCGAAGGAATCGCGCAAAGGGGTGGTGAGGACGGGCATGCCGAGCGAGCACGCGTAATCGATGCCGCCCGGCGTCATGCCCGCGAACCAGATCACCGGATGGGGGCGTTGAACGGGGCGCGGCATGATCGTGGTCGCGGGGAATTTGTAATACTGCCCATCCCAGGATACGTCTTCCTCGGATAGCAGCTTGACCAATACCTGAAGCGATTCGCGAAACCGGTCGGGCCCGGTCGCCGGATCGATTTGCAGGCGCTCGAACTCGTAGCGATAGGCGCCGCGGCCCACCCCGATTTGGATTCGCCCGTTCGTCAGGCAATCGGCCTGCGCGATCTCGCCCGCGAGCAGGCGCATGTCGTGGAAGGGCAGCACCGTCGTCGAGGTGATCAGCGCCGCTTTCTTCGTGTGCTCGGCGACCTTGACGGCGGTCAGCAGGGGATTGGGGTGAACGAGGGCGTTGGTGAAATGGTGTTCGGGGATGGTGAAGGAGACAAAGCCCAGCTCCTCGGCGAATTTCGCCTGCTCGACCGCTTCGCGATAGCCGTGCTGCATGGGCACGCTGGTATCGGGCCAATAACACGGCAGATAGTAGCCAAAATCCAACTTCGTCTCCTTTGGGCTATGTGGGTATTCATGATGCGATTCGCCTGGGCGGCAAGGTTCAGGCCGCGATCGCGGCGGCGCTCGCGCGCCAAATATCGTGGCCGTGATCATAGCCGAGCAGCACGATTTTCGCCGCCGAAATCAGATGGCG
>JBJXGH010000137.1:0-3337 GCA_046153685.1 Alphaproteobacteria bacterium | reverse complement strand
CGTGAAGGCGACGCTCGGCCTACCGGATTTGGTCGTCTTCAACGCCAGCGGCCATGTCCGCGGCTCGGCGATCGAGGTCGAACCGGCGGCGTTCGAGGAGGCCTGGCGCAATGGCTGCTTCGGCGGTTTTCTCGTCGGCCGCGCCGCCGCCGCCGCCATGTTGGCGCGCGGCAGCGGCACCATCCTGTTCACCGGCGCAACCGCGTCCGTGCGCGCGGGCGCGCGCTTCATCGCCTTCGCCGCCAGCAAGTTCGGCCTGCGCGCGGTGGCCCAATCGCTCGCACGCGAGTTCGGGCCCAAGGGCATCCACGTCGCCCACATCAATATCGACGGCCAGATCAAGGCCGACCGGGACGGCTACCGCGAAGCCGAGCGCGGGCCCGATGCGGTTATGGACCCCGACGCGATCGCGGACGCGTATTGGCACCTGCACCGCCAGCAGCGCAGCGCCTGGGCGCATGAGATCGATCTCAGGCCCTGGGTCGAGAAATTCTAGGCGCCCCTAATCCGCAAGGATGCGCAACTCGACGGGAGTTACCGCCAGTTTCGAGAGCCAGCGCACGCGCCGCGCGATCGGCCACCAATCGTACAGAAGAATTTGGATCGGCCGCCACATCGCGACCCAGCCGACGATCAGCAGACCCTCGGCCGCGATATGGCCGGCCGCGCCATCGCCGAGCGTCCGCACCATCTGGCGCAGCACGAGGCAGAGCACCAGGAACAGCACGGCAATGACGAAGGTCAGGCGCCCCTCGGCGAGCTTCGCGCGCAGCTCGCGTGCGACCACCCCGGCCCGGTAGGCGAAATAATTGTGGATGGCGCCTTTGAGATCGCCGGCATCCGACGCTTCGGCGCGCGGCAGGTGGAAGACGAGCTTGATCTTCTCGCGCAGCGGTAATTCACGCACCGATTCGACGATATATTCCTCGGCGTCGGCGTCTAGATCCTTTTCGTGGAACGGCGCCGGGTCGAGCGAGTTGAACAATTGCCGGACGCTATGCAGGCGAATTTCGACGAGGGCCGCGCCGTCCTCTCGCCGATAGTTCTCCGAGAGCGACTTCATGGCACGATCGCCCCGTCCGGTGCGCATCGATCGGCGCCTTCGAGATTCGAGCCTAGCGGATCAATGCTTATGGCCGATCTGGGCTTTTTCAAAGGCCGCTTTCTGCTCGGCGCTCGCCTCTTTCTGATAACGCTTCTTCCATTCATCGTACTTCATGCCATAGACGATTTCGCGCGCCCGGTCGTAATCGACCGAGAGGCCCTTCTCGTCCGCCGCCGCCGCGTACCATTTCGACAGGCAATTTCGGCAGAACCCGGCAAGGTTCATGAGATCGATGTTCTGCACCTCGGGTCGGGAACGCAAGTGCTCGACCAGTTTCCGAAATGCAGCGGCCTCGAGTTCGATGCGCGTGCGGTCGTCCATGGCGCGTCTCCTGATTGCTTGGTCTCGATCTGGGCGCTTCACCCGGCGCTGTCAAGGTCGCGCGCGCGGGTTAGAAACGTTCGATTTGGCGCAAATTTCCGTCGGCCAGAATGGGCGCCAAGGCGTCGCCGACGATGGCCGTCCAGCGCGCAAGATCGCCCGGTGCGCGAACCAGATCGTCACGAAACTCGATCAGCACGTGCGGAAAACCGCGCTTTGCCCCGTGCGCGTCGGTTGTATAGCCGTACTCGTCGCGCCCGGAATACGGCAAATTGTCGCCAACGACGACGCCCGGAATGCGTTCCAGCGCCGCGATGAGCGGGCGCGGCAGGCGAGGATCGCGATTCCACAAAATACCGAGATTCCAGGGGCGCGCCACGCCTCGGTAAACCGGGGTGAAGGAATGGATCGAGAGCACCGCGGGCACGACGCCGCGCGCGGTGAAGAGGTCGAGGAGCGAGGCGATTTTACGGTGATAAGGCTCGAACAGGGCAGCTGCCCGGCGCGTGCGTTCGGCGCCATCAAGATCGCGATTGCCGGGCACGACGGTGGTTTCGCCGATGAGCGGCACGGAGGTCGGATCGTCGAGAGCGCGGTTGCAATCGATCACCAGGCGCGAATAGCCGGTCATCACCAGGGGTGAATCGAAGCGGCGCGCGAGCAGGCGCGCGGCATCGGCCGCGCCGTTGTCGAGTGCGATGTGCCGGGCGAGTTCGGATTCGGGCAGGCCCAGCGTGCCAAGCGCGCGCGGAACAGACGCGCTCGCGTGATCGCACAAAAACAGACAATCCCCGCTTCGCTCCGCGCCCTCGACCGTGAAGGCCGGCGGATCGTCCGGGCCCAAAAGGGCCGGCAAGACTCTAGCGGCGGATTCATCCTTTGGCATGGCGCTGCGAATATAGCCGATGGCCCCGCCCCGTGAAGCGCGCTTCGCCTGGGGTGGAGCCCTTGTGGCCTTGGGAGGCGCGCTGTCTTAGTATGGTGACCTTCCTTGCCGGGGTGTGAGATGCATATCCTTCCCTCATCCGACGTGATCAAGTTTCCGGGCTTCCCGCGCCCCGAGATCATCCAGCCGCGGCGCGAAACGCGCCGCGCGCCCCCCGTCGCAGACGCCGATGTGCCCGAGGCCTTGCTGAGCGTGCCCGGATCGCCGCGCGACCGGGCGCAGGAGGTGTTCTTCGCACGCCATTACCGCGAGCCCAATTTCAAGACCGGCAAGCTCAATCTGACCTATCACAAGGTCGTCGAGGCCAAGCCCGGCCACGTCAACGAGACTTATCGCACGCTGGTCGAGAAATACGGCGACCTCATCCCGCGCGTGAACGCGGCGGCTTTTTCCTATCACGAGCGCGAAGCGGCACCCGAGCGCGATCCTGCCGCCGATCTCGGCGCGGAGATTCGCGCCAAGGCGGCGGAATTGGGCGTGGATCTCGTGGGCTTCACGCGCTTCGATCGAACCTATGTCACGCGCGAAACCAAGGACGCCGCGTTGTTCAAGAACGCGATCGTGCTCTGCCGCGCCTTCGACTGGGACACCACGCATCGCGCGCCGAGCGTGGAGTGGGATGTCCATTCCTACGACACCTCGCTGGCCTTGGCGCTGGGCGCGCTGCATCTTGCGGATTTCATACGTTCGAAGGGTTACCGGGTACAGTTCATCGCCGGCACCGGCCTGCCCGGCGAGAAGATGATCGCGCCCATCCTGCCCTATGCCATCGCCTCGGGACTCGGACAGATGGGCGCCAACGGCACGATGCTGACGGCCGAATTCGGCAGCCGGCTTCGCGTCATGGGCCTCTCGACGGACGCGCCTTTTGTCCACGGCAAGCCTCGCGATTTGGGCGTAAACGTGCTGTGCGAGAAATGCCAAGTCTGCGTCAATCGCTGTCCGGGGCGCGGGCTGTCGCGCGT
>JBJXGH010000123.1:0-10305 GCA_046153685.1 Alphaproteobacteria bacterium | reverse complement strand
CCTTCGTTGAGCGCGGTCGACCAGTCGATGATCGCGTTGAAGGTGATCGGGCTCTCGCACAGCCCCAAAATCATCGTGTCGCGCCCGGCCTCGATCCGCTTGGCAATCGCAATTTCGCCCTCGCGGGAGAGGAGCTCCACCGCCCCCATCTCGCGCAGATACATCCGCACCGGATCGTCGGTCCGCGTCAGTTCGGATTCGTTGATGTTGCCGGCGCGGGGCGCCGCTTCCTCGTCCTCGCTCGCGGCCTCCGGTGCCTCGGCGTCGGGCGCCGCCTCGCTCGCGGCGGCGGCGGCGGGCGTTTCGGCCTCCTCGGACTCCTCGTTCTCGACCACGTTGATGCCCATTTCGGACAACATGGCGAGAGTGTCTTCGATCTGCTCGGAGGAAAACTTCTCGGGCGGCAGGACGGCATTCAATTCGTCGTAGGTCACATAGCCACGAACTCGGCCGCGGCCCAGCATCTTCTTGACCGCCGCCACCACGCCGTCCATCAGCGGGCCCTCGCCGCCTTCGCGAATCTCTGCTTCGTCTTCCGCGATCACCGGTTTCGTCGCCATGAGTTCCCTAGCCCCCGAAATCAGCAGGGACGGCCCCAGCCGCCCCCATTCGTACGCCCTGTCGGTGGCCGTCCGACCCCTCGTCCGACCGGCCGACCCATTCAACTTCCACCGTCCAGCCCGTTCCTTCTAACCTGTCCGAAAGGGACGGTCATCGCCCCAAATATCGGCTTCGGGATCGATCGACTGCAAATCCTGCGTCTTGGCGCTGAGCTGCGCCAAGCGGCCCACAGAAAGATCGCTGCCCAGGGCCGATTTGTCCGCCTCGATTTCCTTGTAAATCCCGCGCCTATGAACCCGGGACCAAATCGCCAGCCATTCGGCACGGCGGTCGCTCAAGGATTTCATCGGGTGCGCGACCGGAGCCGCCTCGTACACCGCGAGGCTCAACACCCGGTCTAGCATTTCGCCAAAACCCTGTGTTTTGAGGTGGTCCTGGAGGGCCTGGGAGTCAAGGGGTGGAGCCGCCACGAGAGCGGCGCCGAAGGCATTGTGCGCGGGGGCATCGAAAGTGTGCCTGGCAAGCAGTTCGGCCATCTCGCCGAGCAGTTCGGGTGCGCGGACGAGGGCCGCCAGCAACCCCTGCTCGGCGCGCAATATCAGGGTTTCGGCGTGACCCGAGCCAAGGGGGGTGGCGGCACGGTCGCGGAAGGTGCCCCGGTCAGCTTGGCGCAACCCGCGCTGGCCCTGCCAGGGTACGGATCGGCCGCCCTTGCCCTGGCCTCGCCCTTGACCCCTGAACCCCTGCGCGGGGCGGAACAGCTGATCGAGCCGCACCTTCATCTCGGCCTCGTAAAGCTGCTGCACGTTGCGCTCGGCGATGCGGCGCACGCGCTCCATGAGCCGGCGGCGCAAATCGGCGCGCCGCTCGGGCGTATCCAACGGCCCGGCCGCGTTCTCGATCTCCCACACCACATCGACCAGGGGTCGCGGGCGGGCCAACAGCGCCTCGAACGCGGCGCGGCCACGGGTGCGCACCAGGGTATCCGGATCCTCGCCCCCCGGCAGAACGACAAAGCGCAACGAGTGGCCCGGCTTCAGCAGCGGCAAGACACGGTCGGCCGCGCGCCACATGGCGCGCTGGCCCGCGTTGTCGCCGTCGAAGCATAGGATGGGCTCGGGCGCTATCCGCCAGAGCAACTCGATCTGCGCCTCGGTCAGCGCGGTGCCGAGAGGTGCCACGGTCTGGCCGAACCCCGCCTCGCTCAGCGCGATCACGTCCATATAGCCCTCGACCACGACGATCTCGCGCTTATCGCGCGCCGACTTGAGCGCCTGTGCCAAGCCGTAGAGCACGTTGCCCTTGTGGAAGAGTGGACTTTCCGGGGAATTGAGGTATTTGGGCTGAGCATCACCGAGCACGCGGCCGCCGAAGGCGATCACCCGGCCGCGCCGATCGGAAATCGGAAACATCACGCGGCCGCGGAAATAATCGTACGGCTCCCCACCATCGTCGGGCCGGCGCAAGAGGCCGGCCTCGACCGCATGGGATTCCGGCACGCCCTTGGCGGCGAGCGCTTGGCGCAGGCCGCCGCGCCCATCTGGGGCGTAACCCAGGCGAAAGCGCGCAAGCGTGTCGTCGGCGATGCCGCGCCGTTTCAGATAGGCTGCCGCCTCGCGCCCCGCCGGGCGGTGCAATTGATCCTCGAACCATGCGCACGCGACCTCGAGCGCGGAATGCAGCGTCTGTTCGCGTTCATGCCGCTGGCGCTCGGCGGGCGAGGCGCGCGGCACCTCGAGCCCGGCCTGCTCGGCCAAGCGCTCGACCGCCTCGGGGAAAGACAGATTGTCGCTGCGCATGACGAAGCCGATGACATCGCCATGCGCGCCGCAACCGAAGCAGTGGAAGAAGCCCTTGTCCTCGATGACCGTGAAGGACGGGGATTTTTCGTTGTGGAACGGGCAAAGACCGGCGAATTCGCGGCCGCGCCGCTGCAGGCGCACGCGCCGTCCGACGGTTTCCGCCAGACCGACCCGCGCCCTCAGTTCGTCGAGGAATCCAGGCGTAAACGACACCCGCCCGCCCCTTCTCCGTTGCCGTCCACCGAACGCGGCACCGCCCGCGCGGCCGCCGCTCAGGCCAGGCGGCGTTTCACGGCCGCGCTTGCCTTCGCAAAATCCATCTGCCCGGCGAAACGCTCCTTGAGCACAGCCATGACGCGGCCCATGTCCTTGATGCTCGCCGCGCCAGTCTCGGTCACCAGTTCGCCCGCGATGCGCTCGATTTCCGCCTCGTCCATTTGGCGCGGCATGAAACCCTCGATGACTGCGATCTCTTCCTGCTCCTGGCGCACCAAATCCTCGCGCGCGCCGGCGCGGAACATTTCGACCGATTCTCGACGCTGCTTCACCATGGCCTGGAGCATTTGCAGAATCTCGTCCTCAGCGATCCCTTCGGCATTGCCCTTGCCGCGCGCCGCGATGTCGCGGTCCTTGAGCGCAGCCATCATCAAGCGCACCGTCCCGACGGCGCGTTGATCTTTGGACTTGAGCGCATCCTTGAGGCGTTCGCTGAATCTCTGGCGTAGCATGTGTCGACTGGCGACGCGGGGCGTCGATGAAGCGGAAATCCTAGCCCATGTGCCGACTTTTGGCAATAAGGTTTTTCGAGTTAAATTATTGAAATATAGAATATTTTTGCACTTTCTCGCGCTTGACGGAGGCGGGCGACTTGCTTATCAAGACCAGGCTCTTGATCGTTTCCGAGCGGCCATCGAACCTGAAATCGCGCCCGATCACGCGCCAAGAGCTCGCGGGGCCGGCCACACGCGACCAAGACGGCACGAACGAATATTCGCCCGGCATTATCGCGTCGCCTTACGACATCGAATTCCCCTGCGCCATGGCAACATCCCCACCACCGTGACTTCGCCACATGAGACCGACGTGATCCGTCCCATCCAAACCGAGACACCGCCCGGCGCGACTGCGGCGCTCGTTCTTGCCGACGGCACGGCGTTCTGGGGGGTGGGGCTCGGCGCGGCCGGGACGGCCGTGGGCGAGGTGTGCTTCAACACCTCGATGACCGGCTATCAGGAAATCCTGACCGATCCGTCCTATGCCGGACAGATCATCACCTTCACCTTTCCCCATATCGGCAATGTCGGCGCCAATGCCGAGGACATCGAAACCACGACTCCGGCGGTACGTGGCCTGGTGCTGCGCGCGGAAATCACCGAGCCATCCAACTACCGCGCGACGCTTCATCTCGACGCCTGGCTGAAGACGATGGGGCTGATCGGCATCGCGGGCATCGATACCAGGCGCCTCACGCGGCGGATTCGCAAGCTCGGCGCGCCGAACGGCGCGATCTGCCACCAGGAAATGGGCGGCTTCGATCTGGCCGCATTGCGCGCCAAGGCGTGCGCGTGGCCCGGACTCGAAGGCATGGATTTGGCGCGCGAGGTCAGTTGCGCGCAGAGTTACGAATGGAACGAAACGCGCTGGCGGCACGGCGCGGGTTTCGGTCGGCAGGACGTGCCCGGATTCCACGTCGTCGCGGTCGATTTTGGCGCCAAGCGCAATATCCTGCGTTCGCTCGCGAGCGCCGGTTGCCGCGTCACCGTGGTTCCCGCCGAGGCCAGCGCCGAGGACATTCTCGCACGCAAGCCCGACGGCGTGTTTCTTTCAAACGGCCCAGGTGATCCGGCCGCGACGGGAATCTACTCCGTGCCGATGATCCAAGGCGTGATCGCCGCCGGCGTGCCGCTGTTCGGCATTTGCCTCGGCCATCAGATGCTGGCGCTCGCGCTCGGGGCGCGGACAGGCAAGATGCACCACGGCCATCGTGGCGCGAACCATCCGGTCAAGGATATCAAGACCGGGAAGGTCGAGATCACCAGCCAAAATCACGGCTTCATGGTAATTCCCGAATCCCTGCCGCCGGGTGTCCGCGCGAGCCATGTCTCGCTGTTCGACGGATCGAACGAAGGCCTCGAAGTCGAGGGCAAGCCCGTGTTCTCGGTGCAATACCACCCCGAGGCCTCGCCCGGACCGCACGACAGCCATTATCTGTTCACGCGCTTTGTAGCCCTGATGCAAGCGAGGCGCGGCGCCTAGATGCCCAAGCGCACCGACATCAAATCCATCATGGTCATCGGCGCAGGGCCCATCGTCATCGGCCAGGCGTGCGAATTCGATTACTCGGGAACCCAGGCGGTCAAGGCGCTCAAGGACGAGGGCTACCGCGTCGTCCTGATCAATTCCAATCCGGCGACGATCATGACGGATCCGAATCTGGCCGATGCGACCTATATCGAGCCGATCACGGCCGAATTTCTGAGCCGCGTCATCGAGCGCGAACGCCCTGACGCGCTGCTCTCGACGATGGGCGGGCAAACCGCGCTGAACGCGGCCATGTCGCTCACGAAATTGGGCATACTGGAAAAATATGGCGTCGAGCTGATCGGTGCGAACCGGAATGCCATCGCGCGCGCCGAGGACCGCCAACTGTTCCGCGAGGCCATGGCGCGAATTGGACTTGAAAGCCCGCGCGGCCGGCTCGTCAATTCCCTTGAGGCCGCCGAGGCGGCGTTGCCTGAAATCGGCCTGCCCGCCGTCATCCGCCCGTCGTTCACGCTCGGCGGCACGGGCGGCGGCATCGCCTACAACCTGGCCGAATACCGCGAGATCGTGCGCGGCGGCTTGGCCGCCTCGCCCGTGAGCGAGGTTCTGGTCGAGGAATCGGTGCTCGGCTGGAAGGAGTTCGAACTCGAGGTCGTGCGCGACCGCAAGGACAACTGCATCATCGTCTGCGCGATCGAGAACGTCGATCCCATGGGTATCCATACCGGCGACAGCATCACCGTCGCCCCGGCACTCACCCTGACCGACAAGGAATATCAGCGCCTGCGCGACGCCTCGATCGCGTGCTTGCGCGAAATCGGCGTCGATACGGGCGGCTCGAACGTGCAGTTCGCGGTCAATCCCGCGGACGGCCGGATCCTCGTGATCGAGATGAATCCGCGCGTCTCGCGCTCCTCGGCCTTGGCATCGAAGGCCACGGGCTTTCCCATCGCCAAGATCGCGGCCAAGCTCGCCGTCGGATACACACTTGACGAACTGACCAACGACATCACGGGCGTCACGCCCGCCGCCTTCGAGCCGACTATCGACTACGTCGTCACCAAGATTCCACGCTTTACCTTCGAGAAATTCCCCGGCACCGATCCCTTGCTGACGACGTCGATGAAATCGGTCGGCGAGGCCATGGCCATTGGACGCAATTTCGCCGAATCGCTGCAAAAGGCCCTGCGCTCGATGGAGACGGGACTGACGGGCTTGAACGAGGTGGAAATCGAGGGCGCGGACGCTGCCGATCGACGCGACGGCGTCCGCGCGGCACTGGCGCGACCCACTCCTGACCGCATCCTTGTCATTGCCCAAGCCCTGCGCGAGGGCTTTACGACCGCCGAGATCTGCTCGATCTGCAAATACGACCCATGGTTCGTCGAGCAAGTGGCGGGGATCGTCCGCGCCGAGGCAGGCGTGCGCGCGGCGGGCTTGCCGACGGAGCGTGCGGGCATGCTCGCGCTGAAAAAAATGGGATTTTCCGATGCGCGCCTGGGCGAGCTATGCGGAAGGAGCGCCGAAGACGTCGCGCAGGCGCGGCGGGCGGAAGGCGTGCGGCCGGTGTTCAAGCGCATCGACACGTGTGCGGCCGAGTTTCCTTCGCGCACGCCCTACATGTATTCCGCCTACGAGGGCGACGGACTCGGCGAGCCCGAGTGCGAATCCGATCCGACCGACAAGAAGAAGATCGTCATCCTCGGCGGCGGGCCCAATCGCATCGGCCAGGGCATCGAATTTGACTATTGTTGCGTGCACGCGGTTTACGCGCTGCGCGACGCGGGCTTCGAGACCATCATGGTCAATTGCAATCCCGAGACGGTATCGACCGATTACGACACGGCGGACAGACTGTATTTCGAGCCGCTGACGCCGGAAGACGTGATCGAGCTCGTGCGCGTCGAGCAGAGTCGCGGCACGGTTGTCGGCGTGATCGTGCAGTTCGGCGGGCAAACCCCGCTCAAGCTCGCCGCGGCCTTGGAGCGTGCGCAGATTCCCATTCTCGGCACCTCGCCCGATGCCATCGACTTGGCCGAAGATCGGTCCCGATTCCAAAAACTCATGGTCGAATTGGGACTTAAGCAGCCCGCGGGCGGCATGGCCACGAGCCTCGAGGAGGCCGAGGACGTGGTGCAACGCCTCGGCTATCCGGTGGTCATTCGACCGTCTTATGTGCTTGGCGGCCGGGCGATGGAAATCGTCCACGAACGGGCTGCGCTGCATCGCTATATCCGCGAGGCCGTGCGCGTGTCGGGCGATAATCCGGTGCTGATCGATTCCTATTTACAGGACGCGATCGAGGTCGATGTCGATGCCCTGTGCGACGGCGAGGACGTGCACGTCGCCGGCATCATGGAACATATCGAGGAAGCGGGAATCCACTCGGGCGATTCGGCCTGTTCGATGCCGCCCTACTCATTGCCCCGGGAGATCGTGGCGGAGATCGGCCGACAGACTGCGTTGCTTGCCAAGGCGCTTGGCGTGGTCGGCCTGATGAACGCCCAGTTTGCGATCAAAGATGGCGAAGTGTTCGTCCTTGAGGTCAATCCGCGCGCAAGCCGTACCGTGCCCTTCGTCGCCAAGGCCAGCGGCCTGCCGATTGCCAAGCTTGCAGCGCGCATCATGGCGGGCGAGAAGCTCAAAGACCTACACCTGACCGTCGAGGTCGTGCGCTCTCACGTGGCGGTCAAGGAAGCTGTCTTCCCATTTGCGCGCTTTCCAGGCGTGGACGTTCTTCTGGGCCCCGAAATGAAATCGACCGGCGAGGTCATGGGCATCGACACCGATTTCGGGCGCGCCTATGCCAAGGCGCAAATCGGCGCCGGTCAAGTCTTGCCGGTGGAGGGTGGCGTATTCATTTCCGTGCGCGACCGGGACAAGGCCGGCATCCTCGATGTGGCGCGCAAGCTCGCGAAAATGGGTTTCAAGATCATCGCCACGCGCGGCACGGCGGAACACCTGCGCAAAGCCGGGCTGGACGTCGAAATCGTGAACAAAGTCCTCGAAGGACGGCCGCACATCGTCGACGCCATGAAAAGTGGTCGAGTTCAGCTCATTTTCAACACCACCGAGGGCGCGCGCGCCATTGCCGACAGCTATGGTCTGCGCCACACCGCGCTTTTCGCGGCCATTCCCTATTCGACCACCGTGGCGGGCGCGGCTGCCACGGTGCAAGCCATCGCTGCGCTCCGCGCTGGAAAACTTGATGTCGCCCCTTTGCAATCCTATTTTAAGGCTACGTTTTGAGCCGAGCCTGACCCGCCATCTAAACCCTTGGGTCGCCAAGGGCGGCGGAGCGGATCGGTTGTTTGCAACGTCTTGGGGCCAGTCCAATGGAACGCATACCGATGACGGCCGGAGGCTTCGCCCGGCTGCAGGACGAGTTGAAGCGCCTCAAGGCAACCGAACGCCCGCGCGTGATGCGCGCGCTCGAGGAAGCGCGCGCGCACGGCGATCTGTCGGAGAACGCCGAGTACGACGCGGCTCGCCACGAACAGGGCTTGATCGAGGGACGCATCAGCGAACTTGAGACCAAGACCCGGATCGCTCAAATCATCGATGTAAGCAAGCTGTCAGGGAACGACGTGAAATTCGGCGCGACCGTCCATCTCAAGGACGTGGACGCCAATTCGAATATCACCTACCAGCTCGTGGGCGCCGACGAGGCAAACATCAAACAGGGCCTGCTGTCGGTGATCGCACCGCTGGGGCGCGCGCTGATCGGCAAGAGCGTCGGTGCGCTGCTCGAGGTGTCGGCGCCGGGCGGCGTGAAGTCCTACGAGGTCCTCAAGGTCGAATACAAATAGTGCGCCCGCACGGCCGCTTTGCGCCATGGCGCGCAGCCGGCAAGATTGCCGGCCCGGCCATGGGTGCGGGAAGGGTCGTGCGCGTCGGGTCGCTCCAGCGCGCCAAGCGGCGAGCCACGCAATGAGTTCCGCCGCTCGACGGCCGCGAATATGGGCTTTGACCTCCGGTCACGCGGGTTTCCTAAGCCAGGCAATGGGTCTGGCCGAGGCGGTCGGCGGCGATATCGCGCACAAACGCGTGCAGCCGCGCGCGCCCTGGAATTTCGTCCCGGCCAATTGGGCCTTGCCGCCGCTCGACGCCTTGCGCGCGGGCTGCGACACGCTTTCTCCGCCCTGGCCCGATCTCGTCGTCAGTTGCGGACGAAGGGTCGTCGGCTTCGCCTTGGCGATCAAGCGCGCGAGCGACTTAAGAGCCCGTGCGGTACACATCCAGGATCCGCTGATCGACCCAGGCCGGTTCGATCTCGTCGCGGCGCCGGCGCACGACGATGTTTCGGGTCCAAACGTGATCGCGACGCAAGGCGCCTTGCATCGCGTAACCAGGGAAAAACTCGAGGCGGCTGCGCGTGAATTCGCATCCGCAGTCGCCGACTTGCCCCGGCCGCTCGTCGCGGTTCTGATCGGCGGGTCCAATCGGCGCTACCAAATGACCGAGGCAAGCACCCGCAAGCTCGGCGCAAATCTGGCTTCGCTGTGCCGAGTGCACGGCGCGGGCCTTGTTATCACGGCCTCGCGACGGACTGGCGCGGCCAATATCGCGCTGCTTGCTTCCTGCCTCGATGGCCTGCCCGCGCGAATTTGGGACGGAGGCGGTCAAAATCCCTATTTCGGCTACCTCGCGCTCGCGGACGCCATCGTGGTGACCGAAGATTCGGTTTCGATGGTATCGGAGGCGTGCGCGACTGGGAAAGCCGTCTTTATCGCGGCACTTGAAGGCGGAGGCGAACGGTTCCGCCGTTTCCATGCTTTGTTCCGCGCGGCCGGCATGACCCGGCCGTTCGAGGGCCGGTTGGAACGCTGGAACTATGTTCCGCCCGACGATACCGCGCGCGTCGCCATCGCCGTCCGAGCACTGCTCGATTAGGGGCGCGCAAATCTGGCCAGCGAGTCCCAGGGGTGTTAGTGTGGTCGTCCTCTCGGCCCTAGACCATTGAGTTACTAAGGCTTTTTGCTTCGCCGATGTTCGCCATCGATCTCACCCGACTGAACGACACGAAGCTCTCGACCGATCCGTTCGAGTTCGTGATCGTGCCGGGATTCGTGAAGCATGACGCCTTGGCGGCGCTTCATGAGGATTTTCCCGCCGTTCCCGGACCAGGAAGTTTTCCCGCCTCGATCCTTCGCTACGGCGCCCATTTCCAATGTCTGATGGACGAGTTGCAGGGGCCGGAGATGCGTGACGCGATCGAGCGCAAGTTCAACGTCGATTTGACGAACCGCCCGACCATGGTGACGGTGCGCGGCCGCTGCCGCGCCGAGGACGGCGCCATCCATACCGACAGCACGACGAAGATCATCACCGCGCTGATCTACTTGAACGGCAAATGGCAAAGCCCCGACGGAATGCTGCGCATGCTGCGCGGCGCGAATGATCTCGAAGACTATGTCGCCGAAGTGCCGCCGCAAGACGGCACTTTATTGGCTTTCAAGCGTTCGGATTGCTCGTTCCACGGCCATAAGAGCTTCGTGGGCGAGCGCCGCTCGGTGCAATTGAATTGGGTCACGGATTTGCGCGTGGTGCGCCGGGAACTCGGCCGCCACCGGTTTTCGGCGTGGCTCAAGGCGATCAACCCCTTCAACTGAAAGGGCGCCATGGCGCTGCGCATCGAGACCTTTAGCAATCAACGCGGCGGGGATTCGTTCTTCAAGGC
>JBJXGH010000122.1:0-4919 GCA_046153685.1 Alphaproteobacteria bacterium | reverse complement strand
CCGCGCGCGCCGAGGTCGTGTGGGAAAAAGGCACCAATCGCCGAAGTTTCTTCCGCGGGGAAATCGACAAATACGAATGGGTCGATGTCGGTTCGTCCTACCTGCCGAGCGAGATCATCGCGGCCATCCTTTCGGTGCAGCTCGTGCGAAGCCATGAAATCGTGGCCGAACGGCGCACGCGCTGGGCGCGCTACCACGGCGCGCTCGCCGACCTCGAACGCAAGGACCGCTTGCTCCGCCCGTCCGTGCCCGCGCACTGCGAACACAATGGGCACCTTTATTACGCGGTCATGCCCGACTCGAAAACCCGCACCGCCGCACTCAAATCGATCAACGCGGGCGGCATTCGCGCCATGTTCCACTATGTACCGCTTCACAGCGCCCCAGCCGGCCGTCGATTCGGTCGTACTTCGGGTTCTCTCGATCGCACGGCTGACCTCGCCGCTAGGATCATCCGGCTGCCGCTCTATGTCGGCATGACAGACGCAGAACAAGACGGGGTGGTGGACGCGTTGCAAGGCGCGCTCGCGCGACTCTAGGAACCAGCGACCTGGCGTTGGACTCCTCGCAACGACCGGCGCCACACGAGAGGCCACCGCCTCGGCGCCGCTGTTCAACGATACGGCGGGCAGCACGGGCATGGGCGCCGATCTAGTGATCGCGGCGAATGCGGACGGCGCGCAAGGCATCCACCAACTGGCGCGATTGCGCGGCGTCTCGACTGCCGATCTTTCATACGCCGGCAATCTGCTCCCATGAGCTGAAGGCGGCACCGCTCACCACGAGCGAGCCGCGCGGGCGCGCATCTACCATTTCGTCCGTTGCATCTGCAGATCCGGGTGCGACACCAGGGCGTGCCAGATCACCGCCTGAAAGGCCTCGGAATGGGGCGTCACCCGGTCCGGATCCACGGTCGGGACGACAACCACATGGTCACCCACCGACTTAGTGTAGCCCCCGTCGCGCCCGACGACGCCAAGGATGGCGGCGCCGCGCGCCTTGGCCAGCTTCAACGCCTCGACCAGGTTCGGGCTTACATTGCGTGCGAGATCGCCGCCGCCCACCGAGAAGACCAGAACCGCGTCCTTCTCGGATAGCCGGCTGGTCTCCAACCAGCCGGAGAACACGCTCGGCCAACCCTCGTCATTGGTGCGCGCGGTCAGTTCGGAGACGTTGTCGGTCGGCGCATAAGCCTCGATCGCGCACAGTTTTCGAAAATCGTTAACCGCATGGCTCGCGTTACCGGCACTGCCGCCGACACCGAGGACGAAGAGGCGCCCGCCTCGCTCTCGCAGTGCGCGCAGCGCCAGAACCATGGCCTTGACGCCTTCGTGGTCCAAGAGTCGTGCGATCTCAGATACTTGCGCGAAATAACTGCGTATGAAGTCCACGTTTATCCCCTCGTCCCGCACGTCCCGAAGGCTGCGGTTGCGTTGAACACAACGGCACTGGCGCCTAGGGCACGGCTTCCCGGCGCTCGATGACCTGGCACATCGCGCCGAACTCCCGCTCGATGACCTCCAGAGCGTCGCCCTCCCATACCCATTTCTGAAAGGCCGTCGCAAACGGCGGTTGGCCGCCGATTTGGAAACCGAGGAAGCGCATATATTCGTCGCTCGTCTGCCGCACCGACGGCGTCAATATCTTGAACATCACATAGCGGCAATGCTCGTTGAACATGCAAAGCAGATGAGGGCCGGTGTTTACCATAAGATTGAGGTGTGCCCGCTCATATAGCGCCATCCGCAACCCGATATTCCACGCCGCTTCAGGAAAGACGTGAGCCACGCCGGGCGCCAATGCCGGCGCCAGCGCCGTCTGCGTGTCCGGGACGAATATAGGTGCGTAGATCGTGGTGTCCATGCGCCGCGCGAAGGCAAGCCACGCATCGAGATTGCTGTTTCGCGCCGCACCGTAGCCGTATTGGCGCAGTGTGATGACCACGGCCTTCCGGCCCGCCGCGCGCGCGGCAAGCCAAATGTCCACATGACGAAGCGCCTGCTCGCTCGCACGAAGCGGCAGCGGAACCGGCCGCCCCGCGCATGCGGGGCCGAGCACGTCGAGCGGTTTCGGCGCCACGGGCAAGAACGGCCCGTACCCCAGCGGATAGACCGGTCCGCGCGCCAGCGCGAGTTCAAGTACGGCACGACCGCGCGACCCGCCATGCAATACTCCATCGACGCTCGGCAGCAGGCGCGCCATCGGCAGCACGATATTGTCGAGGCGCCAGATGCGTGCCGCGTGATCCACGACGGCCTCGTAGTCGTCGTCCTCGCGCCGCAGACCCCGATGCGGCCCCGGCACGATAACCAGGCGCACTGAAGCCAAATTCGCGTCGCGGCGCGCCATTTCGCCGGCCGCGAGCGCCCAGGCTACATCGTACGTCACGGGCGACACGGCGAGATCGTAAAACACCGTGACATGAGCCGGTCCGCCAAGAATCGCCCTGAACGGCCAAGCTGCCACGCGCATCGCCGCGACGACGGCGATGCGAAAACAGCCGTGGAGAAACCGCCCGAGCCCCGTCGTCGGCGCGTGCCACTCCTCCAACAACCGACGCCAAACCCAAGGCGCACCGCGCCTACGGACTTTTCCCGCCGCCGCACGCATACGACGCCAACCCGCCGAGTGTATGGTCCTCACAAGCCCGGCCCGTGATCCCGACGACCCGCCTGATCGAGCCGCGGATCGAGCTGAAGCCGGTGGGCATGAAGCCATAAGGCAAAGGCGTCGTAGGGAACGACTTTTTCCGCACCGAGAAGCGGGCCAGGCTCGAATAGCTTCATGGACTTGCCTTCCCTCAATCGAAGCCGCAATAGGTCCTGCCGCCGAAGCTCGATCACGTAGAAGACCCGATATAACCAACGCCGTCCAACGCCCGACATGTCGAAATCGAAGCGCGTGAAGTACCGCGCCTCGCCGGGGTCAAGGTCGATCTCCTCCTTAATTTCGCGTCGCAGGGCTTCGATCGGCGTTTCGCCTTCATCCACCGCGCCCCCAAAAAGGCCCCAATAGCCAGGATAGTAAATATCGGCGCGATCGTCGCGCTGCTGCATGAGGTAGTGCGAGCCATCCACCACGATGAGCGCCGCCGCAGCATCGCGCGCGTCAAGCGGGCGCGATGGGCGCAAATAATTCGCCATTGCGCCTTGCCCATCGCCGGGATCGATCATGGCTCCTCTCGATCCTCCGCCGGCTCGATCACGACGACTCGATGATGACACACGCGCTGGTTCTCCCACCCCGGGTCGGCCAAACAAGCTCGAGCGCCGATGCAAGCAGCGCAAGCGGCATCATTGCCAACAAGGCCAATGAGAGTCCCGGCAAACGAAATAACCCCGCGTCATGCAATGCCGCGACCGCGGTGCGAAAGGCAGCGCCCGCCATGGCCGCCATTGGAGAGCCGGCATAGGACACCCGAACCCGACCGACCTGCCCAACGCGGCGACAGACATCGTCAACCTCTTGCGTTCCAACGCTTTGAAATTCACGGTCCGCCACGAAGACCACGGCGTGCGTGGCACCGCCCGCGCCCACGCGCAAGGACGAAAGTAAGGCCGGAAGCCGTGCAAAGTCGTCCCACGACAATTCGCAGACGCAAAGCGCCGCGCCAATGCCATCGGCAGGGAGGCCGTATTTGAAGGCCGTCAGGGCCGACAGCTCTCTCCAGCCATCGCGGCCGAGAAATGGATGCATCGAACCGGATCCCGAACGAACCCATAGCCCGCGTGACGCCTTGAGCGCCCCCATGCGCACGAGAGAGCGAACAAAAACATGGAGCGTCGGCCAAAGCGGATGGACCACGGAGACGAATGGCATTCGCCCGAAAACTATGTCGTAGAAGCGCGCAAGCCAGACGCGATTCGCGCGGTTTGCCGCAGCGCGACCCTTCGCCAACTCCGCGCGATCGCGCGCGAAGCGGCCAAGTTGGCGGGTCCAGTACGGATGGTTGCGGTGATCGACCGGCGTCGCCGGAAGGCAATCGTCAATACTTTGCCGGAAGCGATCCAACTCACGCCGGGCGTCGCGCGCCGAATCGGGCATGGCGGCGGCGTGAAGGACCAGCGGAAAGGCACCCAGCACCACCTGGTCCCTGGTCATAAACGCAGCCAGCGTCGCCGCAATGTCGGACGGGATCGAAGATTGCGCGCCAAGCTCCGAACGATAGTAGGCCCTCGCCCGAAGCTCGATCATCAAAAATTCGTCGGAATCGCCGATCACGGATCGCGGTGCATCCGGGCACGCCTCGGCGGCAACGCCGTAATCCCAAAAACAAACGGGATCGAGATAAGCGCGCTCCGGCACCATCGCCACCAGCGCCACCGGCATCTGATATCCAAGAAGCGTATCCCGATCCACGCGCCAATAATATTGATCGAAAACCTTGGCGCGAATGCCGCGCCGATTGACCGTCTTCGCATCGACGGTGTCGTGCAAATGCGCAAGCGCGATCGACGCCATCTCGCGCTTGGCAATGCCGAGCGCCCCGCTGGCACGCGTCATGCGCGCACGCAGGATCGGCACGACATCCTCCGACACCACGCAATAGCTCGGCGCGAAGACGAGCCGCGCACCCGCGTCGAGCCGTTCGACGACGGCCCGGTAGCTGCCTTCGGCCAAGATAAAGTCGGCATTGAGGAAGAACAAGTGATACCCGACCATTCGCGGGCCCAGATCCTCGAAGCCGCGGTGAAAGGCATGGGTCAGCGACATCCCATAGGAACGCCCGCCGATAAGATCGTCGAGGGAAACCATTTCAACGGGGCATTTTTGGCTCAAGCGCCCGAAGACCGCCGACGCCCGAAGCACGTCGAAAAACCGCCCTTCGGTGACGATCCGAAGCTCGCAATCGAAATGCGAGGCGATCGCGTCGAGATTGCCCGGCGCGAGAAGCGCGGGCAGCGTGACTTCAAGAAGAT
>JBJXGH010000116.1:0-19419 GCA_046153685.1 Alphaproteobacteria bacterium | reverse complement strand
TGTATCGCGGTCGATTTCGAGCGCGCGGGCGACCCCATAGGCGGCAGCAGAGTTCTGGCTGTTATGCGCGCCCGGCAGGGCGCGGGCGCGCGACAGATCGGCCGCTGGGCGCGCCACGCGATCGAGGTCGTCGATCAGCCATTGCCCGTTGGCGAACACGCCGCCTGTGGCGCCGTCGAAGGTGGAAATCGGAATCACGCGCTGGCTTCCACGCGCCGCCAGATCGGCGCGCGCGCGGCGGCAATGGGGATCGTCGATACCGATGATGGCCGTCGCGTTTTCACCTTGGCCGCGGAAGATCAGGCGCTTGGCGGCGACATACCCGGCCATGGTGCCGTGGCGGTCGAGATGATCAGGCGTGATGTTGAGCAGCACGGCGATGTCGAATACCGCGGAGGGCGTGATTTCGAGCTGATAGGACGAGATCTCGATGACGTAAACGCCGCCCGCGCCGAGTGGCGCCAGTTCGAGAGCCGGCGTGCCGAGATTGCCGCCGACCGCAACCGCGAGGCCGGACTTGGATAGAACGTGCCCGATCAGCGTCGTGGTCGTCGATTTCCCGTTGGTGCCCGTGATGGCGACGAAGCGCGCCCGGCGCTGCGCGCGCCACAACAATTCGATATCCGACACGATGGGGCAGCCGCCCGCCCGCGCGGCCGCTGCGACCGGATGCGGTTTGGGATGGGTGTGGGCAATGCCGGGGCTGAGCACCAGCATCTCGAACCGCGTCCAATCGGTCCCCGCGAGATCGCGGACGGCGATGCCCGCCGCTTGCGCGCGTGCGCGCGGCTCGGCGTTATCGTCCCAGGAAACGACCTCGGCGCCCGAGGCCGCAAGCGCGCGCGCGGCGCCAACGCCCGAACGGGCCAGACCCATGACCGCGACGCGCTTGCCCGAGAGGAAGGGGAGCTCGATCACCGCATCACCGGAGTTTGAGCGTTGCCAGGCCCGCGAGGGCGAGGATGGATGCGATGATCCAGAAGCGGATGACAATGGTCGGCTCGGCCCAGCCCTTCTGCTCGAAATGGTGGTGCAGCGGCGCCATGCGGAACACGCGCTTGCCCGTGAGCTTGAACGAGACAACCTGGACGATCACGGAGATCGTCTCGAGCACGAACAACCCGCCGACGATGGCCAGAACCAGTTCGTGCTTCGTCACGACCGCGATCGCGCCGAGCGCGCCGCCCATCGACAGCGAGCCCGTATCGCCCATGAACACCATGGCGGGGGGCGCGTTGAACCAGAGAAATCCCAGGCCCGCGCCGATCAGCGCGCCGCACAGCACGGCCAATTCGCCCGTGCCGGGCACGTGATTGATTTGTAGATAATTGGCGAACACCGCGTTGCCGGCGAGATAGGCGATCAACGCGAACACGCCGGCGGCGATCATGACCGGCACGATCGCCAGGCCGTCCAGTCCGTCTGTCAGGTTGACGGCGTTCGACGCGCCGACGATCACGAACACCGCGAAGGGCGTGAAAAACCAACCGAGATCGACGAGCACGGACTTGAGGAATGGAACGGCCAGGCGGTCGGCCAGGGCGGGGCCCGTGAGCGAGGCGATCCAGATCGCCGCTGCCGTAGCGATGGCGATCTGAAGCAGTATTTTCAACCGCCCCGAGATGCCGCGATGGTGGCGCCGCGCGAGCTTCATGTAGTCGTCGATCGAACCGATCGCGCCGAAGCCGACGGCGACCAGAAGTACCGTCCAGGTATAGCCGTTGCCGATATCCGCCCACAGCACCGTGCTGGCGGTCATCGCGACAAGAATCAGCAACCCGCCCATCGTCGGCGTGCCCTTCTTGCGCAGAATGTGGCTCGGCGGGCCATCGGAGCGAATGGGCTGGCCCTCGCCCTGGCGGCTCTTGAGCCAGGCGATGACATGGGGCCCCAGCAGGAAGCTGAAGACGAGCGCGGTGATCACCGCGCCGCCGGTGCGAAACGTGAGATAGCGGAACAGGTTGAACGGGCCGAACTCGGGCGCGAACGGTACAAGGAGATTATAAAGCATTTTGCCCTCGGTGCGCTGCGGCTTCCGAGCCGCGCAAGGCCGCGACGACCCGTTCCATGCGCATGCCGCGCGAGCCCTTGACGGTGACGATGTCGCCTTCGTGCACGACCTCGGACACGACCGGGGCGAGCGCCGCCGCGTCTTCGCGGTGGGCGCCGCGCACATTCGCGGGCAGGGCGCGCGACAGCGCCTCCATCATGGGGCCGGCGGTGAAAACCAAATCGATGCCCGCGCATAGAATCGATTCGGCGAGTGCCGCGTGCATGGCTTCGGCCTGCGGACCCAGCTCGAACATGTCGCCGAGCACTGCGATGCGGCGCCCGCCCGCGCGCGGCCGCGTCCGTCCCAGCACCTCGAATGCGGCGCGCATCGAGGTCGGGCTGGCGTTGTAGCTTTCGTCGATGAGATCGAAGCCGCCTTCGCGGGCAACCGCGAGGCGCTGCCCGCGCCCGGCAAGGCCGGAAAAGGCGCCCATGGCGCGCGCCGCCGCATCCACGTCGGCCTCCGCGGCGCCGACCGCGGCAAGTGCCGCAAGCGAGTTGATTGCCCAATGGCGACCGGGAACGCCGAGCGAATAGTCAACGCGCCGGCCGCGAATCATGGCCGCGATCTGGCTGCTTTCGGTGCCCAACGTGCAATGCTCGAGTCGGACCTGCGCCTCGCGATGGGCGCCGAAACCCACGATGCGGGCCACGCCGTGCCCGGATGCGATGCAGGCGAGCACGGGGAAATACGGGTTGTCACGATTGAGCACGGCCGTGCCGCCAGCCATCGACGCGAAGATTTCAGCCTTGGCCTCGGCGATTTCGAATACGGACTCGAAATTCTCGAGATGGACCGCCGCGATGGTCGTGATGATCGCGATATCGGGGCGCGCGATTTTCGTGAGGCGCAAAATCTCGCCCGGGTGATTCATGCCCAGCTCGATCACGGCGTAGACCGCGTCCGCCGGTAGGCGCGCCAGGGTGAGCGGCAGGCCCCATTGGTTATTGAGATTTCCCGATGTGGCGGCGGTCTTGGCCTGGGCACCGAGGGCGGCGGCCAGCATATCCTTGGTTCCGGTTTTGCCGACGCTGCCCGTCACGGCGATGACCTTGGCGCGCGCGCGCGCGCGCGCGGCGCAGCCGAGAGCATTGAGCGCGCGTTCCACGTCCGCCACCAGGACGAGCGGTGCGCCGCCGGGAAGATCATCGGGCCGGCGCGCCAGGAGTAGGGCGGCGGCGCCTGCGGCGAACGCCTTGGCGGCAAAGGCGTGGCCATCGAAATTGGGGCCTTCGAGCGCGACGAACAGGTCTCCGGGCTGGAGCGTGCGGCTGTCGATCGACACGCCGGTCGCCGCGAACGACGCGGTTGCTTGGCCGCCGGTCGCCGCGGCGACTTGCTCGGCGGTCCACAGGATCTCGGGAGTCGATCGGGCGGTCATACGCGCCCCTCCGCGCGCGCGACGGCTGCGCGCGCGCACGCGCCGTCGTCGAATGGCAAAAGCGCATCGCCGATCGTTTGCGTGCGTTCGTGACCCTTGCCGGCGATCACCAGAACGTCACCCGCTTCGAGCTGGCGCACCGCCCAGTCGATGGCCGCGGCACGGGAGCCGATGTTTTGCGCGCCCGGGCAGCGAGCCATCACCTCGGCGCGAATGGCGGCTGGATTCTCGCCGCGCGGATTGTCGTCGGTGACGACCGCGAGATCGGCAAGGCGCGCGGCGATTTCGCCCATGATCGGGCGCTTGCCGGCGTCGCGGTCGCCGCCGCAGCCGAACACGACAAGCAGCCGGCCGCGCGCGTGCGGGCGCAGCGCGCGCAGGATGTTTTCGAGCGCATCGGGAGTATGGGCGTAGTCGATATAGATCGCGGCGCCGCACGCGAGCGTGGCGGCGCGCTCGACCCGGCCGGGCACGCCCTCGAGCGCGGCCAAGGCATCGAACACGCGGTCGGGTTCCTCGCCCGAGGCGATCACGATTCCGGCGGCACACAGCGCGTTGTAGGCTTGGAACTCGGCGACGAGCGGCAGTAGGATGGCGTGTCGCGCGCCACGCCATTCGATGACCAGCCCCTGGCCATCGGGCCGGGGTTCGCGCGCGATCAGACGCAACGCGCGGGCGTGCCGGCCGTAATCGATAAGATCGAGGCCGCGCGCCGCGGCGGCTTCCAGGAAGGCGCCGGCTTCGGCGACATCGGCATTGACGACGGCCGTTCCGCCGCGCGCCGCGAGTTCGGCGAACAGGCGCAGTTTCGCCGCCCGATAGGCGTCCATCGTGCCGTGATAGTCGAGATGATCGCGCGTCAAATTGGTGAACGCCGCGACCGTCACCGCCACGCCGTCGAGGCGGAATTGGTCGAGGCCGTGGCTCGAGGCTTCCATCGCCGCTCGATCCACGCCTTCGCCCGCCAGGCGCGCGAGAGTTTCGTGCAGCGCCACCGGATCGGGCGTGGTCAGGCCGTGCTCGACTTGCCAGCCGGGCGCCTGGACGCCGAGCGTGCCAAGGCTTGCCGCAAGATGGCCGAGCCGCGTCCAAATCTGACGCGCGAACGCGACGGTCGAAGTCTTGCCGTTGGTGCCGGTGACGGCAGCGATGTGGCGAGGCTGGGCGCCGTGGAATCGCGCGGCCATGCGCGCGAGCGCGCGGCGGGGATTGGCGGCGGTGACGAGCGGGATGCCGACGAGATCGCGCGCGTTCTCGTGTCCGGCGAGGACGGCGACCGCGCCGCGGGCGAGTGCTTCCGCGATGAAGGCGTGGCCGTCCTGCCGAGCGCCGGCAAGTGCGGCGAACAGGTAGCCGGGTTTGACCTTCCGCGAATCGGCCGTCAGGCCGCGGATGTCGAGTTCGCTATGGGTGGTATCAAGCCTCACCGTTATGCCGTTCTCGATCAACTCAGTAAGCCGCAAGGGAGGAAATCCCGGTGGGTGTGGAAATCCCAAGGGGTGCGGCAATCCCCAGGGGACGAGTCGCTGCGCCCATACCCTCCAGAGTTGGGGCCGCCACGCCCATGCGCGGCCGAGCCCCCGTATTGGAGGTCACGACCATGTCTTTTTTTTGTTTTTGTTCGGGCGCCGGCTCCCCAATTGGCTCGACGCCGAGCAGCGGTCCGATGCGGCGCACGAGCCGTCCGACGACTGGGGCGGCAACCCAGCCGCCGGTGGCGTAGCCGTAGGATTCCTTGTTGCCCTTGGGTTCGTCGATCATGACGGCGATCACATAGCGCGGCTCGTCGATCGGAAAGACGCCGATGAAGGAGGACAGCAGCGCCTTCTTCTTGTATCCGCCGACGCCGTTCTTCTCGGCGGTGCCGGTCTTGCCGCCCACGCGGTAGCCCGGCACGTCGGCGGACCTGCCGGTGCCCTGTTCGACGACCATGCGCATGAGTTTGCGCATCTCGGCCGAGGTCTGGGGCGAGATCACGCGCGGCGCATTTTCATCGAGCGTCTCGCGGCGCAGGAGCGTCGAGGTATGGAGCACGCCGCCGTTCACCATCGCCGCCGTTGCCGTCACGATCTGCAGGGGCGATACCGCCATGCCGTGCCCGAAAGCGATGGTCATGGTGTTGACCTCGCGCCATGCGCGTGGCCAGAGCGGCGCGCCGATCTCGGGTAACTCGATGCGCGCGGGCGCGGTGAAGCCCAAGCTTTCGAGGAACGCCCGGTGCGCGGACACGCCCATGTCCAACGCCATCTTCGCCGAGCCGATATTCGAGGAATGGACGAAGATCTCGGGTGTGGAGAGAAAGCGTTTCTTGGCGTGATAATCCTCGATGGTGAAGCGGCCGATCTTGATCGGATGCGTGGCGTCGTATCCGCCCTTCATTGTGGTCGTGCCTGCGTCCAAGGCGCCGGCGACCGTGAAGATCTTGAAGGTCGAGCCCATTTCGTAGGTGCCGAGCGTCGCGCGGTTAAAGCGTGCATCCGGCGGGGCCGAACCGGGATGATTCGGGTCGAAATCGGGCAGCGACACCAAGGCGAGCAGCTCGCCCGTGCGCACGTCCATCACCATGCCGATCGCGCCGATCGCGTTGAAACTCTGCATGGCGGCGCTCAGTTCCTCGTGCATCGCGTGCTGCACGCGGATGTCCAAGGACAGCGCGATGGGCGCCGCGCCCGCGATCAGGGATTGGTCGAAGAACCGCTCGACCCCTGCGAGGCCGCGATTGTCGACGCCGGAAAATCCGACCACGTGCGCGGCGAGCGAACCTTGGGGATAGATGCGCCTAGCCTCGCGTTCGAAGGCCAGGCCGGGTATGCCGAGGCGGTTCACGGCGTACTGCTGACGCGGGGTCAGGTTGCGGTCGATCCAGACGAATCGCTTGTCCGAGGCGAGCTTGGCGCGCAATTCGGCCTCGTTGAGTTCGGGCAAGACCTGCACGATCTTGCGCGCGGCCGCATCCGGGTCGTGGATCAAGGACGGGTCGGCGTAAACCGAGGCCGTGGTCAGGCTGGTTGCGAGCAATTCGCCATTGCGGTCGCGAATCTCTCCCCGGTTCGGCGGCGCGCCCGCCACTTGCACCCCGTGCGCGCGCGGCTGTCCGGGCTTCAAGACCATCACCTCGACGGTTCTGAGGGCGATGGCGGAGAAGGCGAGCACAAACAGCGCGCCGACCACGAGCAGCCGGTTCTTGCCTGCTTCTAGCGCACCCTTGGTCGTGCCCTGAAGTTCGACGCGTGCATCCTGCATGACGCCGGAGGGCACAACGGTCATGGCCGGATACCGGAGATGATCAGCAATTCGACGATACGGCCGCCGAGCGCGATATAGGCCAAGGCGAATGCGCCCGCGAGCGCGCCGAGGCGCGCGCGGGTGGATCGCAAACGCGCGTCCGCGACCGAAAGCGCCGACAGGCGGGCGTCCGCGCCGGAAGCCGAGCCCGAAATTACTCCAGAACTCATGGCGTCCCGCTCTTGGCGAGTCTGGCCTCGACGCCCTTGGTTTGGACCTCGACGTTTTCGATGCGCGCCGGGGCACCGTCGCGCGCGGGCAAATCGGCGACCGCTTTGATGCGCCCGCCGCTTACCGCGGCGAGGTGCAGGTGCTTTTTCGCCAGCGTGGACAACCGCCCGGGCTCGTTCAGATAGCTCCACTCCGCCTGCAACACGCGAATGGTGTCGCTTTCCGCAAGCGTCGCCTTGTTCGTGCGCTGAAGCTCGGTCTCCAGACGCTGCACCTCGTAGGTGAGATTGTAGAGCGCGAAGCCGAGCGCGGCGGCAAGCGCCAGCAACGCGAGTGCTGAGCGGCGAATCATGCGTTCCTCCCTTGCGAGGGCCAGGGTGGGGCCGAGGTGCGGCGCCCGGCGCGTAGGCGCGCGGATCGTGCGCGCGGATTGCGCGCGCATTCCGCATCGGCCGGACGCACGGGGCGACGGGTCAGAATTTCGAAGGACGGAGCGGCCCCGCGCCGGACCTCGGGTGGGAGGTGGCGTGAGGTTTGAGGCGCGGAGCCGCTCCGTGTCCGGAGAAAGATTTTGACCGCTCGGTCTTCCAGCGAATGAAAGGCGACCACGACAAGCACTCCGCCCGGCGCGAGCGCGCGCTCGGCGGCGTCGAGGCCGTGGTCGAGCTCGCCGAGTTCGTCGTTGACCGCGATGCGCAAGGCTTGAAAGGTGCGTGTTGCCGGGTCGATGGCGTCGGCGCCGCGGGGCACGGCGCGGCGCACGATATCGGCCAACTCGGCCGTGCGCGTGAGGGGGCGGGCGCGCACGATGGCGCGGGCGATCCGCCGCGCCAGGCGTTCCTCGCCATAAGTCGCGATGATGTGTGCGAGTTCGCTTTCCTCGGCGGTATTGACGAGCGCGGCTGCATCCGGCCCTTCGTCCTCCATGCGCATGTCGAGGGGGCCGTCGAAGCGGAAGGAAAATCCGCGCGCGGGATCGTCGATTTGAGCCGAGGACACGCCCAAATCGAGTGCCACGCCGTCGGCGGTGCCGGGCGGGGTCGCGCGATCGAGCGCGCCGAAGCGTTCGTGGCGAAGATCGAGCCGGGAGCCAAAGCGTGCCGCCAACTCGGCGCCGCGCGCGATGGCGGCGCAATCGCGATCGAAGGCGATGACACGGCAATCGGCGCTCTCGAGCAAGGCGCGCGTGTAGCCGCCTGCGCCGAACGTGCCGTCGATATAAAGCCCGCCATCGCGTGGCGCGAGCCAGGACAGCGCCTCGTCGAGCATGACGGGCACATGGGCGATGGCGGAAGCAGACGTGGGATTGGACATGGCGGCGGTCATCGCTTGTCCGCGCGGAGGATGAGGGCGGCGCCCTGTTCGCGCACGCGGCTCGCCGCCTCGCGGCGATAGCGCTCGAAGCCGTCCGGATTCCAAATCTGAAACGTCCGTCCCATGCCGACGAAAGCGGCCAGCTCGGTGATGCCGGCGTGGTCGGCCATGTTCTTAGGCAGGATGATTCGGCCCTCGCCGTCGAAGGGCAGTTCGGCCGCCGCCGCGAAAATCGTCGCGGCCAAATCGTCGCGGCGCTCGGAAAACTGCGCCAGATCGTCCGCGCTCGAGGACAATTGTTCCATCCGCTCGCGGTCGAGCACCTCGATCGCCGGCGCGCGGAACGACGGGAAGGCGACGATGCCGCTGAAACCCTGGCCGTTGAGGCCCGGGACGTTCGAGCCCTGTCCAAGCGTGGCCTGGCCCGACAGCGCGGCGCGGAAAGACGCCGGAACGGACACCCGGCCCTTCCGATCCACCTTGTTGACGTGCGTGTTCAGAAACAGCGGCACGCGACCGTCCTCGCACCCAATTTTGGGGCACCCAGTTCGGGTCCGTCGCCCCGGTCGGACCCATTGCCCGTATCCCCGCCGCGCGAAAGGCGCGGTTGTGGGACATCATGGGATAGCATGGGTTTTTATGGGCGTCAATGGTCTTAGGCAGTAAAATTGGCTCAACTTCAAGAGCTTGTGGGGGATTCTTAGGCGCTCATTGGATCTGGTAGTCAGACTACGCCAAGGACTGCGTAAGTGATCGCATTCGGGGATGGGTCCCGAATAATGTTCCTGTATTGTTCTAATTGAGAAAAACTAACCCAAACTCGGCGCCAGCGAGCGGGGGCTGCCGGCACGCGACTAAGTATTCAATTTCGAATTTCGGTGGAATATCTAAGTAAAAGGATAGAAATCTGGAAATAATTCCTGTCCACTATTAGGTATTTGAGTGATTTATATTTTTGAAATCTTGCGCGCCCGTTCAAGGCGATCGCCTTGCGGATGTGAGGTATAAATAGCGGTAATATATTACCGATAAAATATGCCAGACGGCCTGTAAGCCGGGTTCTGTACCCGCTTGCGCGGGCGATGGCCATTCATCTGGGACGCCCCTCGCGGGGCGCCTCGCGCGACCGACCCGGACGGCGGCCTGAAAGCCTGCTTGCCGGATATTGGGTCCGACATGCCGTCCCTATTTGGTCTTGCTCCCGGTGGGGTTTGCCATGCCGGTTCCATTGCTGGTCCCGCGGTGCGCTCTTACCGCACCGTTTCACCCTTGCCGAACGTCCCGCAAGTTGCCCTGCGGGATGGTTTTTGGCGGTTTATTTTCTGTGGCACTGTCCCTGGGGTCGCCCCCGCCGGGCGTTACCCGGCACCGTGCTTTCCTGGAGCCCGGACTTTCCTCCCTCCGGCGTGAACCGAAGAGCGACCATCCGGCCGTCTGGCATGCTTCTTAGTTAGAGAGGGCGGGCGGGCGGGTCAATATCGGCCTGGCCATATTGGCTCAATTTGACTCAATTTCCGCCCCCGTATCGATCTTGCGCGCTTGTTTGGGCCTTGGCGGACCCTCGGACCTTGGACGTCCCTCAGACGAGGACGGCCTCGACCTCGCCCAGGCGCGCGACGGTTTCGGAATCCAGGGCGCCGTCGATACGACTTTGCCGGAAGCGGCGCTGAAAGGCGCGGAGAACAGCGGCGGTCATGTCGTCGAGCGTGCCGGTTTCGGCGATCTCGTAGCCGATTTTGGCTAGGCTGCGCTGGGCTTGGGCGATTTCAGGCGCGCGCGCGCCCGGCTCGAAGGTCGGCACGTCGAGCGGCGCCGTGCCGGGCGGGGGCCACAGCCCGATGCCCGCGCGCGCCAGGCGTGCCCAATCGAACAATTCCCCCGGATCGGTCTTACGCTGCGGCGCCACATCCGAATGACCCAGCACGCGCGCGGGAGCTATGCCGTGGCGCGCGACGATGTCCCGCGCAAGCGATTCGAGCGCGGCCATCTGCGCGGCGGGAAAATTTCTGTAGCCCCAATCGTGGCCGGGATTGGCAAGTTCGATGCCGATGGACAGCGAATTGATGTCGCGCGCCCCGCGCCAATAGGCCAGGCCCGCGTGCCAAGCTCGGCCGGCCTCGCCGACCAGTCGATAGACCGTGCCGTCCTCATCGATGAGATAATGCGCCGACACCCGCTCCGCCGGGTCGCACAGGCGCGCAAGCGCGTCCGCCGCATTCGCCATGCCGGTGTAATGCAGGACCAGCATGTCGATCGCCGCGCGGCGTTCGTCGAAATTGGGCGAGGGATAGTCGATCATCGTGCTGCCTTGTCCCGGTTCCGGCGGACGGGGGCCTTAGTCTAGCGCATGCAGGTGCAAGGCCGGAACGCGGCCTCAGCGTCGCTGGCGTTCGATCGTGATGACGGCGACGCCCGAAATCACGATGAGGCCGCCAAGGGCGATGGGCCAAGTCAGCTCTTCGCCCAAAAAGGCGACCGCGCTCAGCACGCCGGTCACCGGCACCAAAAGCAAAAAGGGAATCGCGCGATTGACCGGATATTTGCCGAGCAGATGGTACCATAGCGCATAGCCCACGCCGTTCATGATCAGGCCGAGATAGAGGATCAGCAGCCAATCCAAAGGGCCCGCATTCAGAATCGCCGACCATTGGCCGCTCTCGAGCACGAGCGAGGCGAGAAGAAGCTGCGGCGCGGCGAAGGCCGCGACCCAGGCGATCAAGGTAAAGCCGCCCACAGGGCCGAGTGCGCGCACCATCACCTGGCCGATCGCCCAGGTTATCGCCGCGCCCACAACCAGCAGCGGCGGCACGAGATTGGCCTGAATCTTCGGCTCGCCCGCGATGAGCATGACGCCGAGGAAGGCCAGCGCCATGCCGCCCGCGCGCCGCCAGCCCAATCGTTCCTTGAGAAAGATCGCGGCGATCAAGGCGGCGAAGGGGACCTCGAGTTGGATAACGATCGCGGCGGCGGAGGCGTCCATGCCGTCGAGCCCGCTATAGGCGAGGCTGTATTGAAACGAGCCGCTGACGAAGGAAATGACGAAGATGCGGCCCAGCACCGCGCGCTCGGGCACGGGCACGCTCCAAATCAAGGCCAGCGCCGTCACGCCGAAGCGAAACGCGATCAGGAGTATCGGCGGGAACGTCTCGAGTCCGGCCTTGGACAGCGTGAAGCCGAGGCCCCACAGCGTCGGCACCAGCATCGCGAGAAGCGCATCCGAAAGCTTCACCCTAGCGGCGCCCGAACGCCCGGAAGTCGATGGTGATGAACGCCACGCCGAGAATGACGATGGCGCCACCCATGATGATCAGGAAGGTGGGTTCCTCGCCCAGCAGCAGCACGCCGCCCAAGACCGTGATCACCGGTACCAGAAGTTGATACGGCATCACCGTATTCACAGTGTATCGGCCGAGCAGGCGATACCACAGGCCGTAACCGAGGCCGTTCATCACCACGCCGAGATAGAACACGACGCCCCAGCCCTGCCAGCTCGCGTTTTCGAGCGCCTCCCATTGCCCGCTCTCGAACAGATACGAAGTCAGGAAAAGCTGCGGGCTGCCGAAAATCGCCATCCATGCGATGAGCGCGAATGGATCGACCTTGCCGAGCTTGCGCACCATCGCTTGCCCGGCCGCCCAGCAGAACGCCCCCACCATCAGCAACATGACCGGAATGAGGTTCTGCTGCACCTTGGGTTCGCCGACGATGAAGGCCGTGCCGACGAAGGACAGCGCCATGCCGAGCGCCTGGCGCAGGCTGAGCCGCTCGCGCAGGAAGATCGCGGCGACGATCGCCGCGAAGGGAATCTCGAGCTGGATGATGAGCGCGGCGGTTGAGGCGTCGACGCCCTCGAGTCCGGTGTAGATGAGGCTGTAATTGATCGAGGCCCCAATGACCGAGATGAGCGCGACCCGGCCCAGAATCTCCCAGGGCGGGCGCACGAACCACACCATGGCGAGCGCCGTCACCGAGTAGCGGAGCGCGATCAAAAAAATCGGTGGAAAATCGCCAAAGCCCCATTTGGCGAGCGTGAAGCCCAAGCCCCATAGCATCGTGACGCCCAGAATAATGAGGATGTCGCCGGGTTTCATCGCGCGCGGCGGGTCCTTGGCGGGCGCGGCACTCGGCGCGCGCACGGAACGCCGGATGCGCGCCAAGACCGAGGGGCGGGGAGGGCGCAGGCGCACGGGGGCAGGATGGGAAGCATCGTCCAGCATTTGCGCGGGTGCGGACGGTCCATGTCAAACGGTTTCGGTGCCCCGGCACGGCTAGGACGGCCCGCGCGTTCGCGCTATGGTCGTGCGGAGTTCCCTGGTTCAAGGGCCGCCCGCTTCAAAGCCTCCCTGTTTCAAAGGCCCCCGGCTTCAAGGGCCGCCTACATCAAAGGCCACGGCGTAGCTTCATGGTCGATCGCCCCGACGGCGTCTCCTTCGTGGTGCCGGTCCACAACAAGGCGCCGTATTTGGCGCGCGTGCTCGATGCGATCCGCGCGCAGCGCGGCACGTTCGCCCGCGAGTACATCTTCGTCGATGACGGCTCGACCGACCGCTCGCTCGAACTCGTGCGCGAACTGACCACCGACTGGCCCGACACGACCATCCTGGCCCAGGAAAATCGCGGCTCGGCCCACGCCACCAATCGCGGCATCGAACGCGCGCGCTACGCCTTCATCAAGTTCGTCGATGCCGACGATCTGCTCGTTCACGATGCAACCGCCGTGCTGCGCGCGGCGCTCGGCGCGGGATCCGCATGCCTAGCCTTCGGCCGCGCGGTTGCCTACGACGCGGCGGAAACTCCCGATCTCGACTCGCCTTTGCCGCGCGCGAACGAAGCGGATATCGCGAACCCGCTGCGCGCGGCGCTCAAGAACTCGCTGTTCAATCCCTCGCAGATGATGGCGCGCACCGCGTGCGTGCTCGCGGTCGGGGGGTGTGACGAACGCGTCGTGCATTCGCAGGAATACAGCCTGACCCTTCGCCTCGCGCGAAATTGGCCCTTCGCGCGCATCGACGTGCCGGTCACATACCGGCCGCGGGATGTGCCGGGCAGCCTCGGCAGCCATAACGGCCGGCAATTGCGCCGCGTGACGATGGCGTGCGCGCATTTCCTGCGCGACCATCCCGGTCTGCCCGCGGACATCGCGCGCTTCGCCGTGCGCCGGTGCGCCGCGCGCGCCTGGAAGTTCGCTCGGCGCGAACGCGGCGCGGGACATCTTTCGCGCGCCTTCATGCTCAGCCTCGCGGCGACGTTCGGCGTTGTGCGCGACGGCGCCGCCCATATCGAGGCCTGCGCCCGGGCGTTCGATGAGCCGCGCCCGGCCGCGCCGCGGGGCGTGCGCGCGGGGGTGCGGCCGTGAAACGAGCCTGCCCATGTGCGGCCTAGCGGGCCTGTTCGATCCCGGCCGCGTGTTGGCGCCAGCGCGCCTGGCGCCGCTCGCGGGCGCGATGGCGGACACTCTCGTTCATCGCGGCCCCGATGACGGCGCGGTATGGGCCGAGCCCGGCGAGGGCGTTGCGTTCGGCTTTCGCCGCCTTGCCATCGTCGATCTCTCGCTCGACGGTCGGCAGCCAATGCATTCCCATTGCGGGCGCTTCGTCCTCGCCATGAACGGCGAGATTTACAATCATCGCGCCCTTCGCGCCCAGCTTGACGCCGAGCGCGCGCCGCGCTGGCGAGGCCATTCCGATACCGAGGTTCTGCTCGAATGGATCGCGCGCAAGGGCCTGGATCCGACATTGACGGCGGCGAACGGCATGTTCGCGCTCGCGCTGTGGGACAGGGCGCGACGCGAAATCGTGCTCGCGCGCGACCGGCTGGGAAAGAAGCCCCTGTATTATGGCTGGATCGGCGGGGTATTCGCGTTCGCCTCCGAGCTCAAGGCCTTGCGCATCCTGCCGGGATTCGACGGCACGCTCGATAAAGCAGCCGTGGGGCTGTTCCTGCGCCACGGCTATGTGCCGAGCCCGCTTTCGATCTTTCGCGGCATTCGTAAGATCGTACCCGGCGAGGTCGTGCGCGTGCCGACGGATGGGGGCGAGGTCCGAAGCTCGCTGTTTTGGGACGCGCGCGCGGTTGCCGAACGCGCGTGCGCCGAGCCCTTCACCGGCTCGGACGACGAGATGGTGGAGAAATTGTCGGCGTTGATCGACGATTCGGCGGCGATGCGCATGATCGCCGATGTGCCGGTGGGGGCGTTTCTTTCGGGCGGGATCGATTCCTCGACCATTGCGGCGGCGATGGTCGCAGGATCAGGACGGGTGCGGACCTTCAGCATCGGCTTTCGCGGCACGCGCTACGACGAATCCGCCCATGCCGCCGCGGTCGCGCGCCATCTCGGCACCGAGCACACGGAATTGCAGGTCGATGAGCGCGCCTGCCTCGATGTCGTGCGCGAGTTGCCCAAGGTCTACGACGAGCCGTTTGCCGACGCTTCGCAGATTCCGACCCTCGTCCTGTCCAAACTCACGCGCCAACACGTGACGGTCGCGCTGTCGGGCGATGGCGGAGACGAGTTGTTCGGCGGCTATCCGCGCTACCGCCGGGCCGCGGCCGAATGGGCGGGTATCTGGCCCGAGAGCCTGCGTCCCCTCGCGCGCGGCGCGGCGGCGGCGATCACGCCCTTCGACGGCAAGGCGGGACGTGCGCTCGCGCGGCGCGGCGCGGTCTTGCCCGAGGCGGTTTACGCCGATCACGTTTCGTTGTGGCACGCCGAGGACGGCATCGGCGCCTCGCCCGACCCGTTGACGCTGTTTGCCTTGCGTGGCGTACCCCTGCTTGCTTCGCCCGCCCGGCGCTTCATGGCGCTGGACGCGCTCACCTACCTGCCCGACGATCTGCTCGCCAAGGTCGATCGCGCAAGCATGGCCCATAGCCTCGAAGTGCGCTGTCCCTTGCTCGATTACCGCATCGTCGAATTCGCCTGGTCCTTGCCCGACCGCGCATCGTTCTCGAACGGTGGCGCGAAACATTTGTTGCGCCGGGTTTTGCACCGGCGCGTGCCGCCCGAATTGGTCGAGCGGCCGAAAATGGGCTTCGAGCCGCCCGTGGGCGATTGGTTGCGCGGGCCGTTGCGCGATTGGGCGTCGGCGCTCTTGGACGAGGGTAATCTCGCGCGCGCGGGCCGGGTCGCGCCGCGCGCGGTGGGTGCGCGTTGGCGGCGCCATCTCGCTGGGCGCAACGCGAGCTATTCCTTGTGGACCGTGCTCATGTTGCATGCCTGGCTCGCGGATGGCGGTGACAAGGCGCGGCCCTTGCCCGCGAGCCTTGCCTAAAGCAATTGTCGTGTGCGCGGGCCATGAGCCCGCGCGCCAAACCGTGTGAGGTTGAACGCCATGGACGCCGATGCCAAGAAAACCGCTCTGCGCATGATTCCCTACGGCCTCTATGTGCTGACCGCCGAGGCGGGCGGCCAGGCGGCCGCGGCCACGGTCAATTGGGTGACGCAGACCTCGTTCAATCCGCCGCTCGTGGCGGTCGGCATCAAGGCCGATTCGGGCGCATATGCGGTGGTGAAGGAAGCGGGCGCCTTCGCCCTCAACATGCTCGGCGCCGACCAGGGCGGCCTGGCCTTCGCCTTCTTCAAGCCGGCGAAGAAGGAGGGCGACGCCATCGGCGGCCAGGCGTGCAAGACCGGCTCGACCGGCGCGCCGGTGCTTACGTCGTGCCCGGCCCATGTCGAATGCCGAGTGGCGGAAATCGTCGCGCGGGGCGACCACCACATCGTCATCGGCGAGGTGGTGGCGGCCGGCGTCGCCAAGCCGTTCGCGGGCCGGGCGGACGAAGCGATCCTGCACATGCGCCAGCTTGGCCCCAATGTCTTCTATGGCGGCTGATTGGCGTGCCCTAGTTTTCCTGCGGGCGAAGGGCAAGAAAACATCGTGCATGTGGGAACGCGCGCGCGGTTGATTTGGTGCGCCCGAGGGCGGATGTCTGGAATCGGGATTTTTCGGGGAGGCATATCATGGCCGCGTCCGCACATGTCGCACCCATCGTTTACCTTGCGCCCATGGCTGCGAGGCCGCGCAGCTATACCTTCGAGCCGCCGCCGGGCGTGCCGTGGCGCACGGGCAAGGACGAAACGGTCGCGGTGGCGATCGACGACGCACGCTCGCTTAAGGACGGGGGCAATTTGGACCGCGAGGGTTTCGCCTTGGCCGCCTTCGAGCCGCGGTTTTCGGCTTGGGACGATGTCGCGGCCCTCAAACGCGACTATTACCCCGAGGCGTGCGAGTTCATCGCGCGCCGGATGGGTGCGCCCCTGGTCGTGGCCTTCGATCACAATCTGCGTTCGAGCGCGATTTCGGGCCGCGCGGCCAGCGGGGTGCGCGAGCCGGCCAAGCGCGCCCACGGCGATTTCACCGCGCAATCGGGCGGCAAGCGCGCACGCGAGGAACTCGCGGCAGCGGGAATCGATCCTGAAATTCTCGTCCGCCGGCGTTTCACATTGGTCAATCTTTGGCGACCCATTCGCGGCCCCGTGCTGGCTTCCCCGCTTGCGCTGTGCGATGCGCGCACGGTCGCGCCGGGCGATCTGGTGCATACCGATCTCGTCCATCCCAACCGGATGGGCGAGATCTATTTGCTCCGCCACAACCCAGCGCATCATTGGTATTACGTGCCTGAAATGCGAGCGGACGAGGCGCTGCTCATCAAATGCTTCGATTCCGACGAGGCGGCGGCGGCGCGCTTCACCCCGCACGGGGCGTTCGAGGATCCGGCAAGTCCAGCCGATGCGCCCGCACGCTTCAGCATCGAGGTGCGTACCGTGGCGGTATTCGGCTCGTGAGGCGCCGGATGGCATCGATTGCCGGGCGGGTTCGACGGCCCTAGTGTAGCCGCGCGGGCCGATCCGGTCCGTCATCAAGGGGCCTGAGTCCGCCATGACCGCCGAGGCGCTTCGCAACACCCGGTTGATCGACGATTTGCGCGCGCGGTTCGGCGCACAAATCTCGACCTCCGCCGCGGTGCGCGAACAGCACGGCAGGGACGAATCCTATCATCTCGCCGTGCCGCCCGATGCGGTGGTCTTCGCCCGCTCGAAGGACGACGTGCGCGACGCTGTGCTGATTTGCTCGAAATACGACACGCCGATCATTCCCTTTGGCACCGGCACCTCGCTCGAAGGCCACGTCGCCGCGCTCCAGGGCGGGGTGTGCATCGACGTCTCGCAGATGAATCGCATCCTCGCGCTCAACGCCGCCGATCTCGATTGCACGGTAGAGCCGGGCGTGACCCGCAAGCAGCTCAACGAGCATCTGCGCCAGCTCGGCTTGTTTTTCCCGATCGATCCGGGCGCGGACGCTTCGCTCGGCGGCATGACGGCGACGCGCGCCTCGGGCACGAACGCCGTGCGTTACGGCACCATGCGCGAAAACGTCCTGTCGCTCGAAGTCGTCCTGCCCGACGGGCGGTTCATCCGCACAGCCAGGCGCGCGCGGAAATCATCCGCCGGCTACGATCTCACGCGCCTGTTCGTCGGTTCGGAAGGCACGCTCGGAGTGATTACCGAGGTGACGCTGCGCCTTTACGGCATTCCCGAGGCCATGTCCTCGGCGGTGTGCGCCTTTCCCTCGCTCGAGGCGGCGGTCAATACCGTCATCCTGACCATCCAATCGGGCATTCCCATCGCGCGCATCGAGCTGCTCGACGACGCGATGATGGATGCCGTCAATCGCTATTCCAAGCTCGACCACAAGGTGGCGCCCACCTTATTTCTCGAATTTCACGGCACCGAGGCAAGCGTCGCCGAGCAGGCCGAGTCCGTGCAGGCGATCGCGCGCGATCACGGCGCCGATTCGTTCCTTTGGGCCACCAAGGCCGAGGAGCGCACGAAGCTATGGCAGGCACGCCACGACGCTGGCTATGCCGCCATGGCGCTGCGGCCGGGCGGGCGAATCTGGCCGACGGATGTCTGTGTGCCGATATCGCGACTCGCCGAATGTATCCTTGAGACCAAGAAGGACATGGACGGGTCCTTTCTCGTGGCACCCATCGTCGGCCATGTGGGTGACGGCAATTTTCATCTGACCATCGTGGTCGATCCCGCCAAGCCCGAGGAGCTCAAGGAGGCTGAGCGCATAAACGAGCGTCTGATCATGCGCGCCATCGCGATGGACGGCACGTGCACCGGCGAACATGGCATCGGCTACGGCAAGCTCGACTTCCTGGTCGCCGAGCATGGCGAAGCGGTGTCGGTGATGCGGGCGGTCAAGCGGGCGATCGATCCGCGGAATTTGATGAATCCGGGTAAAATCCTCCGCGCCTAGTGTGGATGTTTCGCCTTGCGCCGCGGTCTTGCCATTATTCCCCGCCAGAATGGCCAAGCCGTGGCGCGCGCCTGCCATGACGCAAATCGCCATGCGGCGCGGCGGATATCGGGCCGAAATCGGCTTTCCGCTTGAGGGCGAGGGGACCTTCTCCTAGCTTGTCGTCCACCGTTGCCTCTCGAAGGAACGCGCATTGAAAATAAAGAAAGTCATCATTGTCCTGGCCGGGTTCTTGGCGCTTCTGATCGTCGCCGGCCTGGTCGTTCCGAGTTTCATCGATTGGAACCGATATAAATCCGAGATTGCGACCCAAGTCTCGGCCGCAACCGGGCGGGAACTCGTCATTGGCGGCACGCTCGACGTCTCGTTCTTGCCCCAGCCGACGCTGATCGCCGAGGATCTGCGTCTGTCGAACATGCCCGGCGCGGCGGTGGCCGACATGGTCGCGCTTGGCGGACTTCGGGTGCGCCTGGCTCTATGGCCGCTGCTCGCGGGCAAGATCGAAATCGCGTCGCTCGCCCTTGTCCGCCCGACGGTCGAGCTCGAGTTGCTGTCCGATGGCCGGCCGAACTGGGAGTTCGAGCCCTCGCGCCCCGCCGGCGAAGCGCCATCCGCCGCGGTGCACCTTCCAACCTCTAATCGGCACGGCGGCGCGTTCAAGATCGGCAGGCTCAAGATCGAGGACGGAACCATCGTCTATCGCGATTCGCGCACGGGCAATTTGGAGCGCGTGGACGATATTGACGCGGAAATCATCCTCGAATCGCCGAAGGGGCCGGTCGAGGCCGTGGGTTCGGCCGCGCCGCGCGGCGTGCCGATGCGCTTTGAATTCAAGGCGGGCGCGTTCGGCGAATCCAAGCCCGTGCCGCTCTCCCTCGCGCTCGATTTTGACGGTGGCGCCGCGCGGCTCGACGTGCGGGGCACACTCTCGAAACCGGACAAGGACGGGG
>JBJXGH010000108.1:0-10225 GCA_046153685.1 Alphaproteobacteria bacterium | reverse complement strand
ACCATCGCCCGCGACCGCCACGCCCTCGACCGTGGTTTCGCCCCATGGGCCGAGACGCGGGCGCCAGCACAGCTGAGCCTCGTCCCAATCGTGCGCGCCGCCCAGCGCCATCGAGACGTGCGTGTTCGGGATCACGCCTTCGTGCAGGAGAACCAGCTCGGTCTCGACGCGCTGAGAAAATCCGCCCGCCTGGAAAACCAGCGCCTGGCAGCGCTCGGCGCCCTCGACGCGCAACCCGCTCGCGCCCGGAATGCGCGCGACGCCCGCGCGCTTCAAGCCACGGAGCATGGCCAGGCCCTTGGCGAGAAGTTTCCGCTGCCACAGCGCCGCGGGCAGATGGGCGACGGCGGCCAAGCGGTTGGACGCGGGCGCGGTCTCGACGATTGCGCGCACCCGCGCGCCCGCTTCGACGAGTTGGCTTGCGAGCAGATAAAGCAACGGCCCCGAACCCGCGAGCACAGCCGGCGCGCGTGGCACGGCGCCGGCGGTCTTAAGCATGATTTGCGCGGCACCCGCGCTCATCACGCCGGGTAGAGTCCAGCCCGGCACCGGCACCGGGCGCTCCATGGCTCCCGTCGCCAGGATCACGCCCGCGGCTTCGAGTTCGCTCGCGCGTTCGCCGCTCGACAGCGATAGCTTCCGCTCGGCGGACAAATCCCATAGCGCGGTCGCGGGACGGTAATCGAGCCCGGCGGCGAGGAAGCGTTCGGTCAGCGCCATGCCCTGGGCATATTCAGGGCCGAGCGCGCGTTCGAGCGTGACATCGCGCGCGTGCGGCCGGCGATAGACCTGCCCGCCTGGCCGCGGCTGTTCGTCGATCACGGCAACCGAGAGGCCGCGGCTCTGCGCCTCAAGCGCGGCGGCCATGCCCGCGGGGCCCGCACCGACGATGGCCAAATCCACGCGCGTGCTCACGGTGTCCGCGTGCCGGTGATTTGGCGCGTGCCCATCTGGCGTTCGACACGCATGGCTTCGCGCGCCTCGATCATGCAGGCTTGGCGATTGCCAACCCCATCGATGGCGACCAGGCAATCGAAGCACACGCCCATCATGCAATAGGGCCCGCGCGGCGCGCCGGTCACGGGCGTGGCGCGACCATGGGCGTGCCCGGCCAAGAGCAAGGCCGCAGCAACGCTTTCGCCCGCGCGCACGCTCACCGTGACGCCATCCACGCTGAGCGAAACGGCGGGCGCAGGCGAATTACTCGGCAGCCTGCGGTACATCGAAACGCTCGGGCACGAGTTTCAGGGTTTCCTCGGGACGCGGGCCGCCCGCGATCCATTCGGCCAGAACCCGGCTGTGGGCCGCCGCCAGCGTCACGCCCGAATGGCAAGTCGCGGCATAGGCGCCAGGGAATTCGCGCGATTGGACATATATCGGCAAACCATCCGCGGACATGACGCGCAAGGCCGCCCAAGTGCGCACGATCTGGGCATCGCGCAGGGCCGGGAATTTTTGCACCGCGCGCGCGGCCATTTCAGCGAGCACGGGCACCGAGGTGCGGTTGTCGAAGCCGACATCTTCCTGCGAATCGCCGATCATCACCGAGCCTTCGGCGGTCTGGCGCACATTGGTCACGGTGACGCCGGTGCCCAGAAGTGGCTTCAGCCGCTCGGTCACCAGAACCTGGCCGCGCTGGGGCTCGACGGGCACACGCATTCCGAGCTTCGCCGCGAGATGTTTGGTGCCAAGGCCCGCCGCGATCACCAATTTCTTCGACCGGAAGACCTCGCCACCCGCCCGTACCGTGAACGTGCCCCCATCGTGCGATATTGCCTCGACGGCCATGCCCGGGCGATAGGCGACGCCGCGCGCGCCAAGCGAGGCGTGAATTGCGCGCAAGGCGAACAGCGGGTTGGCGACGCCGTCATAAGGAGTCCATGAGCCGCCCACGACATCGGGGCCAACCGTGGGAATCATGTCGCGCACATCGTCGCGCGACAGCATCTTATACTCGTAGCCTTCATTGCCCGATTGGCGGCGCAGGCGCTCCATGAGGGAAGTGCGCTGGGCGAATTCCTCGTCCGAGAGCAGCAGATGGATGCCGCCCGTGCGGCGGTGGAAGGCATCCACCCCGGTTTCATCGCGAAGCTCGGCCGCGAAATCGCCCCACAGATCGGCCGAGCGGCGCGACCAGGTGACGTAGTGGGGCGCGCCATCGCCCTTCGATTGCACCCAGACGAGGCCGAAATTTCCGCGCGTCGCGCGGAAGGCTCGGTCGCCCTCATCGAGCACGACAATCGAGCGCGTGTGGCGCGACAGGCCATGCGCGATGGCGGAACCGACCAGCCCGCCGCCGATGACGATGATATCCCTGTTCATGGGGCCCCCGAGGAAGGCGCGACATTAGGCTGGTTCGCCGGATGCGCCAAGCCCATGCGCCGCCTTGCGGCGCAAAAGTCCGACCCAACGCCGCCTTGCGGCGCGAATTCGGACCCTGCGCCGCCTTGCGGCGCGAAAGCCCGAGCCTATAGAGTCGGCCCGGCTGCATCCAACGCACGAACGCGCACCGCCGATACGCCCGCCGGGGACCGCCATGGCCTTGCCCGAAAACCTATTCGATCCGAGCCACTACGCAGGCACGCGCCGCGATGTGCGCGACGCCGTGACCCTGCCGCCCTGGTGCTATGCGAGCGAGACCTTCTATCGCCGCGAATTCGACCGCATCTTCATGAAGACTTGGAATTTCGTCGGCCATTCCGGGCGGATTCCCAATCCGGGCGATTTCAGCTGCATCGAATACGCCGGCATCGGCGTCGTGCTGGTGCGCGACCGCGACGGCATCCCGCGCGCCTATGCCAATACCTGCCGACATCGCGGCATGACCCTGCTCGAAGGTGCCGGCAATTGCCGCGCCATCAAGTGCGGCTATCACGGCTGGGTGTACAATCTCGACGGCGCGCTGACGGCAGCGCCCGAGATGGACGCAACGCCGGGTTTCGACAAGACGAAATGGGGTCTGCGCGCGGTCAAGCTCGAAACGATGGGCCAGTACATGTTCATCAATTTCGATCCCGGCAGCGGTCCGCTTTCCGAATATCTCGGCGATCTGCCGCGGGTCTTGGCGCCCTATGCGCTCGACAAACAGGTGCTCGTGCGCCGCACGGAATACGACGTGGAGTGTGACTGGAAAGTCTATGTCGAGAATTTCATGGACTATTACCATACCCCGACGGTGCACCGAAATTCGCTCGCGGGCGGCAATCTGTCCGTCTATCATCGCAATCCGCCGACGGTCGAGCGCGGCACGGGCGAGTACATGTCGCTTTACGCCAAGCACCAGGGTACGGCGGCCCTGCTCGCGGGTGTAGAAGGCCTGCCCACCATGCCGGGGCTGACGGGACGCGCGCTCGAAGGCTCGACCTTCATCTGCGTCTTCCCCTGCGCTCTTCTCGCCAATACCAAGGACTGCGTTTGGCATGTCGAGATCTATCCCTCGGCGCCCGGGCGCATCAAACTCGCGATCGGCGCGTGCTTTCTGCCCGAGATGATCGCGCGCGCGGATTTTCCCGAAATGGTGAAACGCTATTACGAACGCTGGGACGTGAGCGTGATCGAGGACAACGACATCAACGAATTGCAGCAAAAGGGCGTGTCCTCGCCCTTGGCCGAGGCCGGGCGCGTTTCGCCCATGGAGGCGCTGTCGCACACCCACCGAAATTGGGTGCTCGACCGCGTCCTTGGAAATTAGGCGCGCCGTGACCGTGGCCGCGAAAACCGCGCTCGTCGTCCTCGCCCATCCCGAGCTCAAATCCTTCAATGGCGGACTTGCGGACACGGCCGAGACGACGCTCCGCGCCATGGGGTACGCGGTCGAACGTTCCGATTTGACGCAGATGGGCTTCGATCCGGTCGAGCGCGGCGCGTTGTACGAACAGCGCGCCGATCCCGCGCGCTTCGATTCCCAAACCGAGCAGCGTCACGCGTTCGAACGGAATTCTCTGCCGGCCGATGTAAGGGCGGAAATCGACAAGCTCCGGCGCGCCGATTTCCTGTTCGTGCAATTTCCGGTTTGGTGGTTCTCGGTGCCCGCCGTCCTGAAAGGCTGGTTCGATCGCGTCTTCGTCTATGGCGGTATCTACACGAGCACGGAACGCTACGATAAAGGACGCTTTGCCGGAAAGCGCGCCCTGCTCTCGGCGACCACGGGCGGACCCAAGGCGACCTTCGCCCATAACGGGCGCAACGGCGATATCGAGCTCTTGATGTGGCCGATGAACATGACGCTTGCCTATGTCGGCTATGCGGTGCTGCCACATTTCGTCGCCTACGAGGTCGGCGGCGCCATCGCCTATTCGGGCGCCGATACCGCCCGCGCGCGGCGCGAGGACGACAAGGCCGCCCTGGCCGAACGCCTGCGCAATCTCGCCGATACCGAGCCCCTGCGCTTCAACGGCTGGGGCGATTGGGACGAGCAGGGCCGGCTCAAGCCCGGGGCCGAGGGCCATTCGCATTTCATGCGCTCGCTTCCATAGACCCGCGGCCATGGAAGCGAGCGGCTGACCGGGTTATCCTTTATCGGCTTCCCCCGGCGGGCCAGTCGCGCCGCGGACAAAATACGGAGAGAGCACATGGCGAGCACCGACAAGCGCAAATCCAAACACGATATCGGCCCCGAGGAAATGAAGGTGCGCGTCGATTTGGCCGCCGCCTACCGTCTGGTGGCGATGTACGGCATGACCGATCTCGACGCCACGCATCTCTCGGTGCGCCACCCGCACGACAAGGACCGGTTCTTCCTCAATCCCTACGGCCAATTATTCGACGAGATCACGGCGAGTTCGCTGGTCGAACTCGATCTCGACGGCAATGTGCTGTCGGAGGGCGAAGTGAACTGGGCCGGCTACACCATCCACAGCGCGGTCTTGAAGGCACGGGCGGACGTGAACAGCGTGATGCACACCCACACGCGCGCGGGCATGGCGGTCGCGGCGCAGAAGGACGGACTTCTCCCGATCACCCAAACGGCGCTGCGCTTCTACAAGAACCTTGCCTACCACGGTTACGAGGGCATCGCGGAGGACGAGGCGGAAAAGGCGCGCTTGGTGCGCGATCTCTCGGACAAACAGGCGATGATCCTCAAGAATCACGGCCTGCTGACCGCCGGTCGCACCGTCGGGGAAGCCTGGGTTCTGCTGCACGATCTCGAAAAGGCCTGCCAATCGCAGGTCGATGCGCTCGCGGGCGGGGTCGAAATCGAACGGCCCTCGAAGGAGGTCTGCGAACGCACCGCCGATCAGTACGCCGAATACGCCAGCGGCAACAGATTGCCGGGCGAGCGGGCCTGGCCGGCGCATTTGCGCAAGCTTGACCGCATCGATCCGTCTTATCGCTCCTGAAGCCGCGCCCGCGTCCCGCGTAAGCTCGACAGAGCGCGAATCCGATTGGACCGAACATGACCGTGAGTCCCGCGACCGCGTCCCGCCGCCTGAATCTCAAGGCCAAGGTCAGCCCCGAGGAATGGCGCCAGCGCGTCGATCTCGCGGCCTGTTTTCGCCTGATGGCGCATTACGAGATCGCCGATCTCACGTTTACCCATGTCTCGGCGCGCGTGCCGGGCGAGCCCGATCATTTCCTTATCAACCCCTTCCACATCATGTTCGACGAGGTCACGGCCAGCTCGATCATCAAGATCGACATGTCGGGCAAACATCAGCACGACACGCCCTATGTCGTGAATCCGGCGGGGTACACCATTCATTCCGCCGTCCTGGGCGGCCGGCCCGACATGGTGTGCGCCCTGCACACCCATTCGACCGCGGGTATCGCGGTGTCCTCGCTGGAATGCGGGTTGTTGGCGATGTCGCAGACCGCGCTGCGCCTGCACGGCAATCTCTCGTACCACGATTACGAGGGTGTCGCGCTCGACCACGACGAGCGCCCGCGTCTGGTGCGCGATCTTGGCGCGAATCAGGCCATGGTGCTGCGCAATCACGGCCTTTTGACCGTCGGCCGCTCGGTCGCGGAGGCCTTCGTGTTGATGCACCGGCTGGAATTCGCCTGCCGCGCCCAGCTTCAGGCCCAGGCCACGGGCGTCAAGCTGATAGCGCTTTCGGGCAATGTGCTGAACCACGCCACCCAGCAATTCAAAGCCATTACGCCCGGAATTTACGGCGATCTCGAATGGCCGAGCCTCTTGCGCCTGTGCGACAGGCTCGATCCCTCGTACAAGACCTGACCCGGCTCCCGGAAAACCGAACGAGGATTGAGATGGCTCCCAAGACGGCCAAGACCGAGTTTCGCCGCCTGGGCCAAAGCGGGCTCATGGTCTCGCCCCTGTGTCTTGGCACCATGATGTTCGGCCTGCGCACCGATCAGCGTAACGCCCAGCGCATCGTGGACATGGCGCGCGATGGCGGCATCAATTTCGCCGACACCGCCGACCAATACGCCCATGGCCGCAGCGAGGAAATCCTCGGGCGCTGCATCAAGCGCGACCGTCATCGCTGGGTGGTCGCGACCAAGGTGGCGACCGTGTGGGAGGATGCGCCAAACCGCTCGGGCCTGTCGCGGAAATGGATCGTCGAGCAATTGGACGCAAGTCTCGCGCGCCTCGGCACGGACTTCGTCGATGTCTATTATTTCCACAAGGACGAGTACGAAACCCCGCTTGAGGAATCGCTGCTCGCGGTGGGCGACGCCATCCGCGCGGGCAAGGTGCGCTATTTCGCGCTGTCGAATTTCCGCGGCTATCGCATCGCCGAGATCGCCATGACCTGCGACCGGCTGGGCATGGCGCGCCCGGTATGCCTGCAACCCTATTACAACGCGATGAACCGCCTGCCCGAGGTCGAGGAACTGCCCGCTTGCGAGCGCTTCGGCCTCGGTATCGTGCCCTATAGCCCGCTCGCGCGCGGCGTGCTGACCGGGAAGTACCAATGGGGCCGCAAGGCACCGAAGGGCAGCCGCGTGGGGCGCGACGACCCGCGCATCCTCGCCACCGAATGGCGCAAGGAATCGGTCGAGATCGCCGCCACGATCAAGCGCCGGGCGGAATCGCGCGGCATGACGGCCGGGCAATTCGCCGTCAATTGGGTGCTGAACAACCCGCTCGTGTCCTCGGTCATCTGCGGGCCGCGCACGGTCGAACAATGGCGCGAGTATTTGGGCGCGCTCGAACATTCCTTCGACGCCGGGGACGAGGCGCTGGTCGACAAGCTGGTGACGCCGGGACACCCCTCCACGCCCGGTTACAACGATCCCAACTATCCTCCGCGCGGCCGCCCTGGCGTGAAGTCGGGCGCACGAAGCTAGCTCACGGCCCCGACGGGAATTGACTCGCGCCGCCTCGACGCAAACAGCCGAGATAGCCGTCGATATCGGCCATGCGCGCCTCGATGGTGGCGATGCGCGAGACGACATGGGGCCCGGGCGGATGAGCCTGCCATTTTCTGGGGCTGGGCAGCACGGCGGCCAGCGCCGCCGCCTGCCGGCGCTGGAGCGCGCGCGCCGAGGTTCCAAAATGCCGGCGCGCGGCGGCTTCGGCGCCGTAGATGCCCTCGCCCCATTCGATGGCCGACAGATAGATTTCGAGCGTGCGGCGCTTGGGCCAGAAGGCGTCGAGCGCAAGCGCGAGGGGCACCTCGACCGCCTTGCGCGCAAAACCCCCGCCCGGCCACAAAAACAAATTGCGCGCGGTTTGCATCGAAATCGTGCTGGCGCCGCGCAAGCCCTGGCCCTTGCGCCATTCGCCGAGCGCCTCGCCGACTTCGCCCCAATCGACGCCGTGATGGCGGCAAAACCGCGCATCCTCCGCCACCACCACCGCGCGCACGAGATCGGGCGCGATCCTGTCGAGCGGCATGGCAGTGCGCGACCAGCGGCCATGCTCGAACAGGCGGATGACCATGAGCGGGGTCAGGGGCGGATCGATCCAGCGATAGGCGACGAGAAGCCCGGCCCACAGCAAAAGCACGCCCAGCACCGCACAGAGCGTGGCGCGAATTGCCATCCCGAGTGCGCGGCCGAGAAAACTCATGCCTGCCTTGCGCGTGCCGAACGCCCATGATCTAGAATAGCCAAGCTGCAATGGAGTGTCGCGCCGTGATTCGCAACCCGCTTCCTTGGCCCAACGGCGCGCGCTGCGCGGTTGCACTCACCTTCGACATGGACGCGGATTCCATCCTGCATCTTGCCCATCACAGCACGGCCGATACGCGAGTGGCCTCGCTTTCGGCCCTGCGCTACGGTCCCGAGGTCGCGGTGCCGCGTCTCTTGGAAATGTACCGGCGGCACGCGATCAAGCAGACTTTCTTCATTCCCGCTTGGTGCATCGAGCGCTATCCCGGCGCGGTGGACGCCATTCTCAAGGGCGGGCATGAGATCGCGCACCATAGCTATCTGCACGAACATCCCAATGAGCTGAGCCTCGAGGAGGAACGGTATTGGTTCGGCCGGGCGATGGACGTGATCGTCAAGGCGACGGGCGCAAAACCACGCGGCTACCGCGCCGCGACCTACAAGTTCTCGCGCCATTCGCTCGACATCATGCTCGAACACGGCCTCGATTACGACGCCTCGCTGTTCGGCGACGACGTGCCCTATGTGCTCAAGAACGCCAAGGGCGACGTGATCGAGCTGCCCTCCCATTACGGCCTCGACGATTGGCCGCATTACCAGGTGTCGCGCGATTTCAACTACATCATGGCGGTGAAGGCACCGAGCCAGGCGCTGCAGGTCTTCATCGACGAATTCGACGCCGCCTGGGAACACGGTGGCATGTGGATTTCGGTGTGGCATCCCTTTCTTTCGGGTCGGCTCGCGCGCGCCGTGGCCATCGACAAGCTGCTCGACCACATGCAGAAGAAAGGCAAAGTGTGGTTCGCTCGCCTCGACGACATCGCGGCGCACGCACGCAAGATGATGAATGAAGGCAAGTGGCAACCGCGCGTCGATACCCTGCCCTATTATGACGGCCCCATCCCCGAGCTGGGCCCGGCCACGCCAGGATTGGTGAAGCCGTGAGCGCGGCCGCGAAAGCCGCGGCCAGCCCGATCGAATGGCTCGTGGGGAAAAAGACCGCGCACCCCGATCGCGACCCGCGGGACAGCCATCTCAGGACCGGGGCGGAGTTCGTCGCGTCCCTGCGCGATGGTCGTCGCGTCGTGCTCGGCGGGCGCGATATCGCCGATGTCACGGCCGAGCCCGCCTTGCGCGCGGGCATCGACACTCTCGCGGCCTTGTTCGACGACCAGTTCGACCCCGCGACCCGCGAGGCAACGACCTCGATCGATCCCAAGACCGGGGCGCGCATCGCCACGGGCTGGCTCGTGCCGCGCGCCAGGGCCGATCTCGACCGCCATATGGCGATGGTCAAGCATTCCACATTGCACACCTTCGGCGTGTTCGGCCGACCGCTCGATTACGGCCCGGTCAAGGCCATCGGCTTTCTCGCCTTCAACCATCTGGTGAAGCGCGAAGAGCCCGAGGCGCAAGAGAAGATCGAGGCCTTCCTGGATGCAGGCCAGCGCAACAATCTCGTGTCCGCCGACATCATCATCGACGTGCAGACCAGCCGGAAGCTGTCCATGCCCGAGCAGGAAGGCCGGTTGCGCGTGATCGAGGAGCGCGAAGACGGCGTCGTCGTCTCGGGCGTGAAGGCGGGTAATTCCGTATTGGCCCAGGGCAATATCGGCACCATTTCCATGCCGCCGCCCAATCCGACCATGCCCGAGGAATGCATGTTGTGGTCGGTGGTGCCGGCGAACGCGCCGGGTCTCATGCTGGTGATGCGCGAGCCCGCGACGACTGGAAAGGAGCACGAAGAAGACCACCCGCTCGATTGCGCGGGCGAGGAGGCGGACGGCCTTGCGCTGTTCAACCGCGTGTTCATCCCGCGCGAATACGTCTTCAGCTACAAGAACCGAAGCACGGGCGGCGCCTATTACACCCTTGGCCGCTTCGCCCAATTCAAGATCGCGGCGCGCCTGGCGTGCCGCGCCGAGATCTTCGCAGGCGCCGCGCAAATGATCGTGAACGCGCTCGGCACCGACCACATCCCGGGCGTGCGCGCGATCGTCGCCGATGTCTGCGCCTATGCCGCGACGCTGCGGGCCTTCATGATCGCGGCGCTCGAACGCGCGAGCCCGACCGAAAGCGGCATCGTGCTGCCCGATCCGGTGCTCGTCACCGCCTGCCGCCTGCATTCGGTCGTGGGCCTGCCGCAGATCATGCAGAACCTGCGCGAGCTTTCCGGCCAAGGCCTCATCAGCCGCGTGCCGCGCGC
>JBJXGH010000106.1:0-6209 GCA_046153685.1 Alphaproteobacteria bacterium | reverse complement strand
GCTTCTCGACCAACGCCGACGCAAAGGGCGCGCCCTCGGACCATATCGTCAACCTGCGCGAGGTGCGCCTGTCGGCGGGTGCCGAGTTCGTCGTGGCGATCTGCGGCGAGGTCATGACCATGCCGGGCCTGCCCAAGGTGCCGGCGGCGAACTCCATCACCATCAACGAACGCGGCCAGATCGACGGGCTGTTCTAGTCCCCGTCGTGGCAACGGCGCGTTACGCCGTCTCGCCCTTGTAGGCGCGCACGACGCGGCGGGTTTTCTTCTCCGACGCGATCGACCCAGTTTCGACGAGGCTGACTGCCGGCGTGAAATTATGCGCACGCTGTACCGCCGCCGCGACCTCGCGCGTGAGTGCCGCGCGCGCGCCATTGGGCACCTCGCGCGCCACTTCAACCGCGAGTGGCACCGGGTAGTCGATGGGCGGGGCGCGGTCGAGCGTCACGCGAAACTCGCCCGTCAATTGCGGCCGAAGCCCAAGGATCGTCGCCTGGATCGCGAGCGGAAAGACATTCACGCCCTTGACGATGAACATGTCGTCCGAACGCCCCAGCACGCGGAAGCGAAAATCCGTTCGCCCGCAGCCGCACGGCTCGGTGAATACCTGCATGAGATCGTGGCTGCGCATCCTTTGCAGCGGGCAGGCCTCGCGCCGGATCGAGGTATAGACGATTTCGCCTTGTGCGCCGTCGGCGAAGGGCAGAACGATCCCCGTGTCCGGATCGATGAGTTCGACCACGGCGAAGCCCGTGCCGCCGAAATGGACGTGGTTCAATCGCTCGCATTCGCCCGAATGAAGGCCCAACTCGCCCGTGCCGTACATGTCGCGCGCGACCATGCCCCATTCGTCCTCGATGCGTTGGCGATATCCGGGCACCTGCATCCCGGCCTCGCCCGAGAAGAATCCCTTCCTGAGGCCGATATCGCGGGGCGTGCGGCCGCCCTCGCGCGCGGCCTCGGCCAGGCGCACGGCATAGGACGGGGTGGACCAGATCGCCACCTCGTCGGTCATCGCGGCCATCATGGCTAGGAGTTTTTCCGACTGTCCGACGCCGTAGGGAATCGTCGCGGCACCCAGATTTTCAAAAGTCAGATGGTCCGACAGCCCGCCCGCGTAAAGATTGTAGTTCATGCACTCGAAGACGATGTCGCCGGGCCGGCAGCCCATGGCCCAGAGCGCGCGCGCACCCATCTCGCAATAATCCGCGATATCGCGCCGGGTCAGGCCGATGCGCATGGGCTGGCCCGTGGTGCCGCCCGTCGCCTGGATGCGCACGATGTCCGCGAGCGGCGTGCATTGATTGGCGCCCAGGAGCGTGCCGTCCGCTTGCGACAGGGCGATTTCGGCCTTTTCCATGAAGGGCAGGCGCGCCAAATCCTCGACCGCGCGGATATCGCTCGGCCGCAGCCCGGCGTCGTCGAATTTTGCGCAAAAAAAGGGGCTTGTCCGGTAATTATAGGCGAGCTGTTCGACGAGGCGCTCGTTCTCAAACCGCCTGCGCGCCTTACCGGACAGGGTTTCGATTTCGGCGTTCCAATGCGCGCGCGCGGCGCTCAAACGACGTTCCGCGCCTTGCCGGTCAACGCCTCGGGCTGCCGGTCGGAGCCCGCGTAGAACGTCTCGACGACGAGTTCCACCGCGCGGCGATGGCGTGCGCGTTCGGCCTCGCCCACGTCGTGCTCCGGCGGAATCTCGTGATCGAAATGATTCCATCGGTCCGTGCCGCGCACCAGCATCGCCGATTCCCGGCCGTTGAGCTTCTTGCCCCAGGCGGGCACGAAATCGATCAACATGCCGATGCGCCGATCATGGGAACGATTCGGCTCCGAGGCATGCGCGATGGCGGTGTGCAGGATGACGGCCTCGCCCGCGTCGAGCACCACGGGCATGGCCTTCGTCTTGTCGAACTCGCTGGCGATGTAATGGCCGCGCGTCAGCATGGAATCGCTATTGCGCGCCTCCTTGTGCGGCAGGTCGCCCCAAGTATGCGAACCAGGTATAACCATAAGGCAGCCGTTCTCGACCGTGGCAGGCGTGAGCGCCAGCCAGCATGTCGTGATGACGGGCTCGAATTTGAGATAGACCGTGTCCTGATGCCACGAGACGAAGGTGCGCGCATCGGGCGCCTTGCTGCGAAAGCCGACATTCTCGACCAGAAGATCGGAACCGATGATGGGTTCCAGGGTCGCGTGGATGGACGGGAGGCGCGTGACCCGGTCGATCCAGGGCAAGATGAGATTGGCTTTCATGTCGAGCAGGCCGAGCTTGTCGGAATGCGTGCGCTCGAAATCCTCGAGCCGGCGGCGGCATTCGGCGGCTTCGTCCGCGCTCATCACGCGCACCGGCGCCACATAGCCGAGCGTGTCGAAGTCTTGCTTGATGCGGGTGGGATTCAACGGGCGCGTGGCCGCGGACATGGGCGATCTCCCGATTCGCCGCGCGCGTTCGGCGCGGGCGCTAAAGCGCAAATGGTGCCGGCGGCAGGGATCGAACCCGCGACCCCGTGATTACAAATCACGTGCTCTACCAACTGAGCTACACCGGCCTTGCGGGCAAACTATAGCCCAAAGGCGAAAATCGCGCAGCCTCCGACGGCGATCGGCCGTGATCGCTTTTGCCGCCGGGCGTTGACAGGACGGCCCCGGACTTGGAAGGCTCCGCCATCGCCGATAGCGTATCGCCAATAGCCAATAGGGAGAGCCGAGGATGATCTACGAATATCGGACATACATCGCGACGGCCGGCCGCATGCCCGACGTCAACAAGCGCTTTCGCGAACACACCATGACGATGTTCAAGAAACACAATTTCCGCGTCGTCGGCTTCTTCGAGCCCGCGGTCGGCGACACCTCGGAGCTGCACTACATCCTCGAATGGGACGATATGGGCCACATGGAGCGCGCCTGGACGGGGTTTCGGAAAGATCCGGAATGGATCGAAATCCGCCGCCAGACCGAAGCCAATGGCGCAATCGTCGAGGCGGTGAAAAACCAAGTTTGGCGCCTGTCCGATTATTCGCCCAAACCCCGCGCCGGCTAGGCACGGTGCCCGACGGCGCGGGACGTCCGGCCGCGCCGGCTTCCGGGCCGCAGGGGCGGCGGCAATAACAGAAACTCCGAAGGATCCGACCATGGATTCCATCACTCGGCACGAAACGCGCATCCATCAGGATTACGACACCGAGAAATTGATGCGCCAAGTCGAACGCGAGGCTTTGCCCGCGAACGCCTCGGCCTTGATCGCGGCGGCCGCGCGCGAGCACGGCGACAAACCCCTCCTGGTGTTCTTCGACGACGACGACACCATCGGCTACCGCGAATTCGATCGTCTGGTCGCGAAGCTGGCGGGCGGGATGTCGAGGCTGGGCGTGGGTCTCGGCAGCCATGTCGGCATCATGGTCTATACCCAGCGGCACTACCCCATTACTTGGCAGGCCAATGCGCGCCTGGGGGCCGTCACGGTGCCGATCAATTACAACTACACCCCGCGCGAACTGCTTTACATGCTCGAGGATTCGGACGCGGATTTCCTCGTCATCCACAAGGACTTCCTGCCTACCCTCGAAGCCATGGCGCGCCAACCCGTGCCGCGTGGCCGCATCGTCGTCGTCGGCGGCGCGCCCGACTATCCCCATCGCTGGGAGGACGTGCAGGAAGCGGGCGCGGACGATTTCATGCCGGCCGAACAGCCCGGCCATCACGATCTCATGAACATCCAATACACCTCCGGCACCACGGGCCTGCCCAAGGGCGCGATGCACACGCAGCGCTTCTGGCTGACCTTCGGGCGCGTCGGCGCGGCGCAGTTCCAGGACCGCGTTCGCAATCAGTTGATCGCCCAGCCGTTCTATTACGTCGATGGCCAATGGCTGTTTCTCATGTCGATTTATCGCGGCGCCACGGTGTACTGCGCCAAGCAACAAAGCGCGTCGCGCTTTCTCGGCTGGGTGAAACGCTACAACATCCATTACTGCAATTTCCCCGAGGTCGTCTCCAAGCAACCGGAGACGCCCGCCGACAAGGACAACGAACTCATCGTCATGTCCTGCTACAGCCACCGGCCGGAAAACTATCCGTGGTATGAGCGACGATACGGTTGCAAGGCGCGCCAGGGCTTTTCGATGACCGAGCTCGGCTGCGCGATCTATGTGCCGATGGAAGCCGATCACATGACGGGCACCGCGACGGTCGGGATTCCCGCGGCGTTCCGCGAGGCCATGGTCTGCGACTCCGATGGCCGGCCCGTGCCGCGCGGTCAGCTTGGCGAGCTGTGCGTGCGCGGGCACGGGATTCTCGTCGGCTACTACAAGAAGCCCGAGGCGAGCGCAAAGGCCTTCCATCCGGGCGGTTGGTTCCGCACGGGCGATCTCGCGCGCCAGGACGACAATGGCTGGTTCTTCTATCTCGGCCGCATGAAGGACATGGTACGGCGTTCGGGCGAGAACGTCTCGGCGACCGAGGTCGAGGCGGTGTTGCGCGGGGTGGACGGCGTTATCGAGGCGGCGGTCCTGCCGGTGCCCGACGAGCTGCGCGGCGAGGAGGTCAAGGCCTATCTTATGGTGGGCGAGGGCAAGGGCGCGGCGGATGTGCCGCCCGAGGCGATCTACGCCCATTGCGAGAAGAATCTCGCGAAGTTCAAAATTCCGCGCTATCTCGAATACGTTGCCGAGTTCCCGCGCACGCCGTCGCTTAAGATCAAGAAATCCTCGCTGATCGCCGCCAAGCCCGATCTCCGGGTCGGGAGCTACGATCGTCAGGAAAAAATCTGGCGCTAGGCGTGCTCAGCCGCGCTGCCGGACGGTCTCGTAGAGCGCGATCGCGGCGGCGTTCGACATATTTAGCGCGCCCATGACTCCACCCGTCGGTAGGCGCGCGTGGAAATCGCAAAGATCGTGCGTCAGGCGACGCATGCCGTCTTCCGCGCCGATCACGAGCGCCGTGCGCCCCTTGAGATCGACCGCGGACAGCAACCGGTCGCCGTCTTCCACCAGGCCCACGCACCAGAAGCGCCGGGCCTTCATCTCCTCCATCGCACGCGCCAGATTGGCGACGAAAATGAGCGGGACCGATTCGAGCGCGCCCGATGCCGCCTTCGCCAATGCCCCCGTGACGGCGGGGGCGTGGTCGCGCGGCACGATCACGGCGATGGCGCCAAAGGCAGCCGCCGAGCGCAAGACGGCACCGACATTGTGGGGGTCGTTCGCCCTGTCGAGGACGACCAGAGAAGCCTGTTCGGGGGCCCCGGCCAGAACCTCGTCCATGTCCGGGGCAGCCAGCGGCTCGCACTCGATGGCGATACCCTGGTGGACCGCACCCTTGGTCAGCAGGCGGTCGAGCGCCTCCCGGTCGGCAATTTCGACAGCAATTCCATCGCTTGGGCCAATCTCGGCGATCGCGGCGCTTGTCCCGAGGAGACGGAGATTCCGTCTTCGCGGGTTGGCAAGCGCGGCGCGTACGGCGTGAAAGCCGTAAAGCCAGGCTAACTTTTGGCTGCTTCTTCCCGCCTTAAGTATTGGCGTAGGGCGGGATTTCTGCTGTTTTGGGGGCTTGCGTCCGACCATGTCTGCTCTTAGTATGCCGCCAAATTGGTGACGAAGCGAGCCGCGCGGTGCCGCCTGCCAGATTTAGGAGGCGCCTTGCTGGCTGTTTGCGTCTTTCATCACGGAATACGGAGCGTTTCCAGACAGTCGGAATGTGGGCAGTTCGAGGGACCACGGCACAACCGTGTCAGGGCCAGGCGGAGGGGTGCCCGAGTGGCTAAAGGGGACGGACTGTAAATCCGTTGGCTTATGCCTACGTTGGTTCGAATCCAACCCCCTCCACCACCGCGCGCGCCTCGGCTGGATGGCCATTGGGTTGGGTATCCATTGCGGGTGTAGCTCAATGGTAGAGCTCCAGCCTTCCAAGCTGGCTACGTGGGTTCGATTCCCATCACCCGCTCCAAATCGGAGCCGCGCGCGGTGGGGAGGTATTTTCGGACGCGTCGCAAACAGGCGGCGCGGAGCGGCGGCGAAGGTTCGCAAATGGGCGCGCCGATGTCGTCGGGTGGTTTTGAGCGTGTGATTTTGGGCGTGCGACGAGGGATCAGCCATGGCGAAGGCGAAATTTGAGCGGACGAAGCCGCATTGCAATGTGGGTACGATTGGTCACGTTGACCATGGGAAGACCTCGCTGACGGCGGCGATCACGAAGGTTTTGGCGGAGACT
>JBJXGH010000096.1:0-66884 GCA_046153685.1 Alphaproteobacteria bacterium | reverse complement strand
GGTTGAGGCCCGGGACGTTGAACTGAAAGAACGTCACTTCCCGGCACGAATCGGGCGCCCGGGCGAGGGCGGCGGCGAATTCGCGGGGCTCGGACGCCCCGCCCTGGACATAGACGCGCATGCCCGGTCGCAGCATGGCGGCGATTGCCGCGGGTGAGGCGCGCGCGGTCATGCGCGATATCTCGAACAAGGCGAGCGCGTCACCGTGGGCGGTCGCCGGCAAGCGTCATGCGATGCATGACGCGGCGCTGGCCGTGGTAGTCGTTAATGGGGTTGTGGAGCGCGCAGCGATTGTCCCACATGGCGATCGAACCCGCGCGCCAGCGAAAGCGGCAGGTAAATTCGGGGCGGGTCTGGTGGCGGTGGAGAAAGGCGAGTAATGGCGCGCTTTCCTCGTCCGTCATGTCCGCAAAGCGAAGAGCGTGCGCGACATTGACGAACAGCGATTTCCGCCCCGTCTCGGGATGGGTGCGCACCACTGGATGCTCGGCTTGATATGCCATTTTCGCGAGCTCCACGCCGCTGTCCTTGATCCGATCCTCGCGCGTGCGCGAGACATCGGCCTTGTCCGAACAGCTGATCCATTTCATGCCGGCGAGCGCGCGGCGCAGGCCCTCCGAAAGGGCTTCGTGGGCAAGGTATTGGTTGGCGAACTCGGTATCGCCGCCATGGGAGGGCACTTCGCGCGCGATCAACATGGACGCCATGGGCGGATTTTCGAGATAGGTCGTATCGGAATGCCAGATGCCGCCAAAATTCACGCGTTCGTGTTCGAGCTTCACGACCGGCACGATCAAGGGGTGATCGGGCAGGCCGCGGACGAAGGGATACTCGATCGCGGTCCCGAAGCGCTCGGCGAAAGCCTGGAACTCGCTGGGCGACAGGTCCTGATCGCGGAAGAATAACACCAGATGTTCGAGCCATGCGGCGCGCACCGCAGCGGCCAATTCGTCCGACATCCCGCGTTTTAAGTCCACGCCAAGAATTTCAGCGCCGAGCGCGCCGGAAATGGGCCGGATGTCGAGGGAATTGGAGCGCATCGGAGTGGGATTTCCAGCCCTTCGGTGACGAGGAAGAAGCCTAGGCGAGGGGGGGCGAGCCGCGCAACCCACTTGCTGAAGGCTGCTTCTTGCGCCCCTTCGCACTGGCGGCTGGGCGCGGCCTTGGTTACCGTCCGTTCGTCCAAGGGGGGCGAGCATGACGACGGTGGTATTGGGCGGCGGCATCATCGGTACGACCATGGCCTGGTATCTGGCCAAGGACGGGCACAATGTGGTCGTGGTCGAGCGCGCGGGTGAACTCGGCACGGAGGCGAGTTTCCAGAACGGCGCTCTGTTGGCGCCCGGCCATTCCCAGGCCTGGGCCTCGCCCTCGGCGCCGAAAACGCTGATGCAATCGCTGTTTCAGGACGACCCGGCGCTCCGCTTCAAGCTTCGTACCGAGCCCGAATTTTGGCGCTGGGGATTGCGCTTTCTCAAGAATTGCACCAGCGAGAGATATCGCGCCAATTCCCTTCGCATTCTGCGCTGCATGATGTACGGCCTCGAGAATTTGCGCCTTCTGCGCGACGAGACGAACATTCAATACGACGGAAATGATCGCGGCATTCTATATCTGTTTCGCACGCAAGAAACGCTCGATGCCGGGCTTGCGACCTGGGACTTGCTGCGTCAGAACGGCTTGGCTCTGGAGAACATCGATCGGGCGCGCGCCGTCGCGCTCGAACCCGCCTTGGGTCCGACGCGCGAGAAGATCGCCGGCGGCTTGTTCGGAATGTCGGAGGGCGCTGGCGACGCGCTCATGTTCACCCGCAATCTCGCCAAGCTTTGCCAGTTCGAAGGCGTGAGCTTCCGGATGAACACGACTGCCCACGCGATTCTGAGCGAGGGCGATAGGGTCACCGGGATCGCGACCGATAAGGGTCGGATCGCGGCGGACGTGGTGGTGCTGGCGACCGGCCTCGAATCCGCTCGGCTCGGGCGCGCGGCAGGGCTGGATCTGCCGATTTATCCGATCAAGGGCTATACGGCCACGATCGATACTCGCGGCAAATCAGGAGCCCCGACCGTTGGCATTATCGAGGAGGACAATTTGGTTGCCTTTGCGCGCTTGGGCGATCGTTTACGCGCGGGCGGCAAGGCCGAGTTCGCGGGGCACGACAAGAGTTATGCGCCGCGCAATTTCAAGGGCGTGATGCGGGTCACGCGCGATTTGTTCCCCGAGGGCGGAGATTACGACAATCCGGTCTATTACGCGTGCTTGCGCCCGGTGACGCCGGGCGGCCAACCTATTTTGGGGCGCGCTAAATATCGCAATCTTTTCGTCAATGTCGGGCATGGTGCGGCGGGCTGGACGGAGGCTTGCGGCGTGTGCCGGGCGGTTGCGGACGAAATCGCCGGACGCAAGCCCGAAATGGACATGGAAGGATTGCGTTACGGCGATCAATAGAACACGGGCCAAGGGAGCCAATGATGGCCGATAAACGCGAAACCGCATTGCAACCCGCGGGCGTGCCCAAGATGTACGGCGATGTGCCGCCCTTCATGGCAATGGCTTACGCGCCCGATCTCAAAGGCGCGCGCGCCGATGCGATTGTCCTTGGGATGCCCTTCGATGGCATCGCGACCTATCGCGGCGGAGCCACGCGCCGCGCGCCGCAGGAAATCCGCAAATTCTCGCTGCTGTTCGGCGGTTATAATTTCGATTGGGACATGGATACCTTCGCGCACCTTGAAGTGCTCGATTGCGGCGATATCGATGTCGCGCCCGGCCGGACAGCGGAGAGCTATATCCGGCTCGAACGGCGGGTCGATGAGATCCAGGCGGCGGGCGCCGTGCCGCTGATGCTCGGCGGCGATCACGGCGTGACCTATCCGGCGGTCAAGGCGGTTGCGCGCAAGGCGGGCGCTCCCATGGGCGTGATCGTTTTTGATACCCACCTCGATCTGTCCGAACATCTCAATGGCGACCGCTTGACGCGGGCTTCGCCGGTCAAGCGAATTTGCGAGCTTCCCGAGATCGATCCGCGCCGCGTGGTGATGATCGGCATAAAAGGGCCGCGCAACGTGCCGGAGTGGACGCCGCTCTACAAATCGCTCGGCATGCGCGTCTATTCCATCGCCGAGGTCGCAGCGCGCGGCATGGCGGCGGTGGCGGAGGAGGCGCTGCGAATCGCCTCGCCGGACGGCCGCTTGCCATATGTCAGCGTTGATATCGACGCGGTCGATCCGGCCTTCGCGCCCGGCACAAACAGCCCGGAGCCCGGCGGCCTCACCAGCCGCGAAATTATCGAGGGCGTGCGCATCGTTTGTCGCGAGGGCTTCACGGGCTTCGATGTGGTCGAGGTCTCGCCCGATTTCGACAGCGAGAGCGGCACCACCAGCCTGCTTGCAGCGCGCCTTGTGTGCGAAGCGATGTGTTGTCTGGCGGCCCGCCGCGCCGGGCGCGTCGATGGCTGGCGCTTCAAGCCCTAGTGCGTGCCGGACCGCAGGCGTTTCATTCCAAGCATGGCGCCGCCCGCAACCAGACCCCAGAACGCTCCGCCGATGCCGAAGGCCGAGAGGCCCGAGGCGGTTACGATGAAGGTAACGACCGCTTCTTCCCGGTGTTCGACCTTGGACAGGGCGGCTCCGAGGGCCGCGCCCAACGCGCCGAATAGGGCGAGACCCGCGACCGCCTCGATGAGAAAAGCCGGCGAGGCGACAATGAAGGCGGTGACGGCACCCGCCGCCAGACCGAAGGCGATATAGGCGATGCCCGATGCCGCCGCCGCCCAATAGCGCCGCGTGGGATCGGCATGGGCTTCGGGGCCGGCGCATAGCGCGGCGGTGATCGCGGCTAGATTGACCGCATGCGATCCGAAGGGAGCGGCAAGCGTGCCGAGGATTCCCGTCGCGCGCAGCAGGGGGCCGGGCGCAGGGTGATAGCCGTTCGCGTTCAGCACCGCCATGCCCGGAATGTTCTGCGATGCCATGGTCACGAGGTACAGCGGCAAGGCGATGCCGATCGCGCCGGACATCGAGAAGCTGGGCATGACGAAAACAGGTTGGGGCAGTGTCGCAAGGCCGATTTCCGGCACGGGGGTTGTCCAGGCGATGAGCGCCATGGCCGTGGCGACAGCCGCGGGCACGGCAAATAAGCGGCTGAAGATGCCGGTAACGGCCCAGGTCGCGGCGATGGCAAGGCCGAGCAGGGGCGCCTGGCCGATCGCGCGCATGGGTGCAAGGCATAGGCCGAGAAGCACTCCGGCAAGCATGGCATTGGCGATCGCAGGCGGAATGGACCCGACCAGCCTGCCCAAGCGCGCCCAGCACCCGGTGAGCACGATCATGAGGCCTGCGAGGACGAAAGCGCCGACGGCTTCGGGGAAACCGCCCGGCAATGCCGGGGTGGTGACGAGCAATGCCGCCCCTGGCGTTGACCAGGCAACGCTAATGGGCAGCCTGGTCGTGAGACTCAGGTAAACCCCGCCCACGCCCATGGCGATCGATGCCGCCATCAATCCCGACGCCGCTTCCGCCTGGCTTGCGCCGACTGCGGTGAAGCCTTGCAGCAGAATGGCAAAAGAGCTCGAAAACCCGACCAGGCCAGCCAAAAAACCGGTGGTGGTGGCTTGGAGCGACGGCCCTCTCATCGCAACCGGTCGACCGGTTGCGAGTCGTGCACGACGTTCATTTGAGGTATCCCTCGCGCGTAAGCTCATCCGTAGTCTCGCGGACGGCCGCGCGCAAGATGCGTTCGCAATCGGCACGATCGTCGTCCGACATGACGAGGGTCGGCGACAGCAAGATGCAATCGCCGAGAATCGCGCGCGCCATGAGGCCGCCGTCATAGCATTTACGCGAGATGCGTTCGGATACCTTGGCTGCGTCGGGAATGCGCGCCTTGGTTGCCTGATCGGCCACCAGTTCGATTCCGATCATGTAATGGCTGCCGCGCACGTCGCCGACGAGCGGTAAATCGGCGAGGCCGGCGATCGCCCGATGAAAGCGCGCGCCTTCGTTGCGCACGCGGCCACAAATATCCTCGCGCTCGATGATTTCGAGGTTTTTGAGCGCGGCGGCGCAGGCCACGGGATGGGCCGAGTAGGTGAATCCGTGATAGAAAATCTCGTCGGGGCGCGCCAGAACTTCGTAAATTTCATCCGACACGAAGGTTGCGGCAAACGGGATGTATCCTGACGAAATGCCTTTCGCCGAAACCAGAATATCGGGCGTCACGCCGAAGACGGGCTCGGAGGCGAACAGATGTCCGAGCCGGCCGAACCCGCTCACGACTTCGTCCGCGATATAGAGCACGCCGTGCTTGTGGCAAATCTCGCGCGTGCGCCGGTGCAGGCCCGGCGGCGGCGCCATCACGCCGCGTCCCATGATGGGTTCCGCGATATAGCACGCCACGTTTTCGGGTCCCAAGCGCAGGATCGTCTCCTCCGCTTCGCGCACCAGCGCGTCCTCGTAGGCGGTGATGCCCATGCCCTCGGGGCGCCGATAGATATAGGGCGTGGACAAGCGATGGATCAGGCGTTCCTCGGCGTGCCAGCCGGGAAAGAAACTGCGGCCCGACAGGGATGCGGTCAGATAGGTGCTGCCGTGATAGGCGTCCTGGCGGGCAAGGATGTAGCGCTTGTTTGGCTTGCCGATGAGGGTGAAGTAGCGCTGGACCGTACGGATCGCGGTTTCGTTCGCGTCCGAACCACTGGTCGAGAAAAACACGTGCGACAGGTTTTTGGGTGTGCGCGCGCAGAGTTTTTCCGCAAGCTCCGCCGCGACGGGGTTGGTGAGATTGGAAAAGGTCGAATAGAACGTGAGTGTCTTGACCTGCTGGGCGATGGCATCGGCCATTTCGGCGCGGCCATGGCCGATATTGACGCACCACAACCCCGCCACGCCGTCGATCAGGCGGTGCCCGGTCGAATCCCAGACATAAGGTCCCTCGCCGCGCACCAGCATATTCGGCCCAGCCTGGCGCAAGGCATGGTGGTTGCCCCAAGGGTGGATGTGATGGCGCGCGTCATGAGCCGATAGCGTGGCCAGGCGTCCTTTGTCGTCGTTGACGGGGTAGGTCATCGATCGGGGCTCCGGTAGCGTGGTGAAGGTCTGGCGCCGCTTTGGTGCTGGGGCTAACCTAGCCTCAATTCAGGGGAGGCTCCAGGGATGCGGATATTAGTCTTGGGCGCGGGCGTGGTCGGAACGACCACGGCCTATTATTTGGCGAAGGATGGCCACGAGGTGACGGTGATCGACCGTCAACCCGATGCGGCAATGGAAACCAGCTTCCAAAATGCCGGCCTATTGGCTGTCGCCCATGCCTTTGCCTGGGCGTCGCCGCGTTCGCCGAAAATCCTCTTGCGATCCCTTTGGGACAAGAACGCGGCGCTGATTTTCCGCCTCAATCTCGATCCGCGAATGTATCTGTGGAGTCTGCAGTTCCTCAGGAACTGCACGGCCGAGCGATTCAAGGTGAATACACTGCGCAAACTGCGAATCTGCAAATATAGCCAGGCGATGATGGACGAGCTGAGGCGCGATATCTCGCTTGAGTTCGACGACCTGAAAAAAGGCTTGCTCTATGCCTTTCGCGACGAGGTGCATATGCATCAGGCGGCCGCGGCGGCGAAATTCCTGACCGATAACGGGGTCAAGGTTGAGCTCAAGACGCGTGACGAGGTGGTGCGCATCGAACCGGCCTTCGCGCCGGTGAAGGAAAAATACGTCGGCGCTCTGTATTGCCCGACGGACGAATCGGGCGACGCGCGTGTGTGGACGCGCAAGCTCGCGGAACTTTCGCGCGGAATGGGCACCAAGTTCGTGTACGGCACGGCGGTGCGTGGCTTGCGCGCGAGCGGCGGGAAGATCGAGGCCGTGGTGACGGAGAAGGGCGAAATGACGGCGGATTGCTATATCTTGTCGCTCGGCAGCTTCTCGCCTGAAATCGCGCGTTCGGTCGGGGTGCGTCTGCCGATCTACCCCATAAAGGGCTACACCGCCTCATTCCCCTGCCGCGACGGCCAACTGACACCCGAGGTCGGCGGCGTGGACGAGGATTTGCTGGTCGCGTGGGGCAAGTTCGGTAACACGTTCCGCGTTGGCGGCAAGGCGGAGTTCGCGGGCTATTCAACCGCGTTCAAGCCGGCCGATTTTTCGGCCATCTTGGCGACGGCCAAGGAAATGTTCCCCGATGCCTGCGACTGGCACGCGCCGCCAGATTATTGGGCGTGCTTGAGGCCCATGACGCCCGACGGGCCGCCAATATTTGGCACCGCCAAGTATGCGAATCTGCACATCAATACCGGTCATGGCCATATCGGTTGGACCATGGCGTGCGGCTCGGCGCGGATCTGCGCGGATCTGGTCCAGGGCAGAAAGCCCGCCATCGATATGGAGGGGCTGACGCTCGAAGGCGGACGCTACTAGCTGATTCGACTGCGTTCGGCGGCGATTGCGCGAATGGTTTTTTCCGAAAGTGCATCGAGGCTTTCGAGGAGGCGCGCGATTTCGTGAGTACTGCCCGAGCGCGCCGCAGCTTCGAGCGCTGTCGTCGCGGCCTGAAGGCGCCTTGCGCCGATTGTTGTCGCGACGCCCTTGAGCGAGTGGGCGATGCGGGCCAGGGCGTCGAGATCGCGAGCTTCGTTGGCGGCCTTGGCGGCCGCCGTGCGGGTCTGAAGCTCAGGCAAGGTTGCGTCATACAGCTGCATCAACGAGGCCGGGCCTAAATCCCTTCGTAGCTGCTCGAACGCTTCGGGATTCAGCGCGGGCTCATCGCTCGCACCCGTGATATCGGCGGCGGCTGCGCGGCCATGCCGGGCGAAGCGCTCGACGCGCTCCAACAGATCGCTGCGTGATACGGGCTTGGGCAGGTAGTCATCCACGCCCGCAGCTAGGCAGCGCTCGCGGTCGCCAACCATGGCATGGGCGGTCAAAGCCAGAATCGGAACGTCGCACACGGGCGGTGCCAGGCTGCGGATTGCGCGCGTGGCGGCGATGCCGTCCATTTCGGGCATGGAAATATCCATGAGAATCACGTCGTAGAGAATTTCCTGCGCCGAGGCCAGAGCAGCTTCACCGCTGGTTACGCAATCGATGTCGAACCGCGCCGTGCCCAGCATGGCCAGCGTGACCAAACGATTGAGCTCGGTGTCCTCCACCAGCAATAGGCGCGGCTTTTGGGCGGAGGGCGGCTTATGGATCGGGGTCGTAACGTCCGCTGTGGCGACGGGCGCATGGCTTTCCGAGGGAAGGGTCGGGCTGGCCTTCGCTAGCCCGGGGGGAGTCGGGGCCATATGCGCGCCAGCCTGGATCAGGCGGTCGAGCGCGTCGCGTTCGGGGGGGGCCATATCGGGGCGAAGCAATTCGCCCATCAATTGAATGAGTCGCGCGGCCGTGCGCCGGAACTCGGCCGATGATACCGGCAGGAGTCCGGCGGCGGCGGGATCGACGGCATACTCCGCAGGCGCATGTCGCGAGTCCGCAGACCTCATGGCGCGTGGGACGCGTCCGCGTCGTGGCGTACCGTGCTGCCGGCGACTTTCATCTAGCAGGCTGCGGGCCAGGCCACGTGCGGTCTCGACGGGCATTTCGGGATAGGTGCCGAGCGTCACGCGAACCTTGCGGCGGTCGCGGCGAACCATGACTACCCATGCGCGGGTTCCACCTTGCGAAATACGCAGACCGAATCCGGGGAACGATTCGTCCCAAAGATCGATTTGCCCGCGAGAAGGGGGCTGAACCTGAAGGACATCGTCAGTAAAAGTAACGCGTGCCATGGTCTCGTTTGTATAATCTCTGGGTGCCGGTCACAACCATAGTACCTAGGAAAAGGCTAAAATGTCAATTTATTTCGTCAAATTAAAGAAGGCCCTAAGGAGCACCTAATTCTAAAATAGAAACTTGGCCGAATTGGTCGGCGCGAATTAAAATTCCAAGGTTGAACCATAATATTGTACCTGTAAGTTTGTCTTATTTCTCTGAATTACCCTCGAATCGAGGTCCTTAAATCGCAATCCGGGCCATGGTCAATTACCCTGGGCGGCGTCGGCCGAATCCAAATCGCTTCGGTCGTCCCAGCCGGATAAATTTCCTTTTTACCGATTCGGCGACGGACCTGCCACATCGCCATGCGTATTATCCCCATCGGTTGAACCAAAAGTGGCGAGCATGACTAAGCGGGGAGTTGTCGCGATGAGATTTCCAATATGGATGGTGGTCGGCCTTGGCGCATTGCTGGTGGCGGTATGCTCTGGACCGGAGCGCGCATGGGCGATGGGCAGCGATCCTGCGGCAGGCGCGGCGAAGGGCTCGCCCGATTACACAAAGGCCGAAAAGGCCGTGAAGGACAAGGATTTCAAGGGCGCCATCGCGCTTTTCGAGAAGATCATCGCGACCGAACCGCGCAATGCCAACGCGCTTAACTATCTCGGCTATAGCCACCGTAATCTCGGCGAGCGCGAGAAGGCGCTCGGATACTACAAACGCGCCCTCGACATCGAGCCAAACCACTTAGGCGCGAACGAATATTTGGGCGAGCTTTATCTGCAGATGGGCGATCTGGCGGCCGCCGAGGAGCGCCTCAAGGTGCTCGATAGGGCGTGCCGCAATTGCGAGGAGAAGCGCGACCTCGCCGAGAAGATCGAGAAGCACAAGAAAGCCAAGGGCTCGTAGGACCAGCCCATGCGGGCATGTCTGCACTAGGGGGGCGGACCTTTGGGGAGGCTGATGGCTTCGACAATCACCCGGATGTGCAACGGTTCGCTTCGGCCGCGAATCTCCACGCGGTGGCGGTCGTGCGCATCGAGATTGATGCCCGCCGCCTCGGCCACCCCCTCCGATATCACCAATTCCGCGCCGTATCCCTTCGTCAGGCCTTCGAGTCGGCTGGCCGTATTCACGGCGTCGCCGACGGCGGTGACCGAGACTGCGCGGGCATAACCCATCTCGCCGACGATTGCGGTGCCCACATGGATGCCGATGCCGATGCGTAGCGGCTCTTCGAGGTCCGATCCGAGCGAGCGGTTAAGTTCGGCCAGGCGCGTGGCCATCGCGCGGGCGGCGGCCAGGGCTTCGCGGCAGCCAGCGGTGGTGCCGCGCTCGATTCCGAATAGTGCCATGACGCCGTCGCCAATGAACTTGTCGAGCGTGCCGCCGGATTCCTCGACCGCCCGGCCCATGGCCTCGAAATATCGGTTGAGAACGAAGACGACGTCGTAGGGCAGCCTGCCCTCGGACAGCTTGGTGAAACCGCGGAGATCGGCGAACAGGATGGCGATCTCCATTTCCTCGCCGCCGAGATGGGCAGGCCGTGCCTGGGCCGCTCGCGGCGAGACGTCCGTTGGCAATAGCGGCACAATCGTCAGGTCGAATTTCGGTCGCAGTTGACAGGCGAGGCGCACATTGGGCGGCGCGCCCACTCGGTCAAGGACCTTGCGTTCGGCATCGCTCGCTTGCGGCTGGCGGTCAAGGCCGGTGCTCACGCGCACTCTGCAGGTCGAGCACCGCCCGCGCCCTCCACACACTGAGGCATGGGGAATTCCGGCCATGCGGCTGGCTTCAAGCAGTGTCATGCCAGGCGTGATCTCGACCTGCCGCTTGCTGAAATAGGTCACGCGCACGATGCCGCGTCGGCGCTCCACCCATAGCCGTAGCGCGCGCAAGGCAAAGGTCGCGGCCAGCAGCGCGACAAACAGATACAATAGCGTGTCGCGCATGGCACCCGCTTCGGCCACGATATCCTTTCCCGGAAATCCAATGGCGGCTTTCGCGGTGTCGAGCCAAGACGGATCGCGTGCCAGCGCGGCGGCCTCGCGGCCCATATTGACAAAGCCGCCGACAGCCAGCAGCGGCAGGACGAGCGCGCCCGCGTAAAAGACCGGCACCGCCCTTCGGTACCAAGGCTTGAGACGCAGCCAGAAATGCAATCCGATGCAGCCGTGCAACCAGGCAATGGCAAGGGCCGCGATCTGTTGCGTGGCCTTCTCCGGCAGCCAAACCCAAAGGACGAGAGAAATGTAGGTGTAGCTGTCTTGCAATCCGGTGATTTCGTGTAGGCCGCGCGTGCCGATGGCGTGCTCGATCAGGAGCGGCGGGATGGATAGGCCCAGCAGCATTTGCGCCGCTTCCCACGCTTTCATGCGCAAGATTCGGCGGCGATACACCGACCACAGCGCGAGCAAGAAATGGATCGCGATGCTGGCATACAGAACCGGCGTTCCGATGGGATTACGCCAGAGCCAGAGAAACCAGTGACGCGCGCTCTCGGCGGCGCCGAGAGAGAAAACCCCCACCGCGTGATTGAGCAGATGCGTCGCCACATAGGCAAAGAGCACAAGGCCGGTGATCAACCGTACCGTGCGAACGTTCGCCCATAATTCCCTGCGTCCCATGGCCGGGAACCATAGCCCATGGCGCGGGCGCGCGTCTCTTGGCGTCAGCCGCCGCGCGCCTTGTGCAGCGCCTGTTCGGCGGCGGCGAAAGGCAGAAGGACGCAGCCATGCCGGCTGCGATGGCCGCGCACCGGGGCGAAATCGGCCAGTTCCGGCCAGTTCGCTGGTAATGCCTCGGACTTGCCCTTGAGAAAAGCGCCAAGCGCGCGCGCGGCGTCGGCGATTGCGGATGCGTCGAGTCCAGGCACGTGCGCGCCCATGACCGAGGCGGCCGCTTCGCACAAGAGACAGCCGCGCACTTCGTGCTTGAGTTCGGCGATCTGACCGAGATGCAGGCGGATATCGACGCGCACGCGGTCGCCGCACAACGGATTGTCCGCAAGCGCGCTGCCATGGGGATGCGCGATTCGGCCCTTGCCGTGGGCCGCTTTGGCGTGGGCGATCAAGCGGGTTTGGTATAGGTCTTCGGCCACTATCCGGTCACGCGGTTTTGGCCGGATCGAGCGCGGCCAGCGCATCGGGCGAATCGACATCGAGCAAGATACCCTCGTCGGTCATGTCGATTTCGGCGACGAGCTCGGTATTTTCTCCGATCAGGTGGCGAGCGCCCACATCGCCCGCGATCGCTGCCATTTCGGCGAAAAACTGCCGTGCGAACAGCACGGGATTGCCGCGCTTGCCGCGGAAGGTCGGCACGCAGATGGCGCGACCCTCGAGCGGCTGGAACGCGTCGATCAGGGCGTCAAGAGTCTGCGCCCTTACGCGCGGCATATCGCCAAGGCAGATCAGCACGCCGTCGCAATCCCGCGGTAGGGCGGCGAGACCGCGCTGCAGCGAAGCGCTCAAACCCTGGGCGAAGTCAGGATTGTGGACGAATTCGACTTTGCGCTTGTGACCCAAGGCGTTCTGCACCCGCTCGGCCTCGTGCCCGATCACGACGACCACGGGTCGCGCGCGCGAGGCGAGCGCCGCGTCCACCGCGCGTGCAACCATGGGTGCGCCGTCGATCGCGGCAAGCAATTTGTTCCGCGGCCCCATCCGGCGCGACAGCCCCGCGGCCAGTACCAGCGCGGCGATTTTTGGGCGCTTTTGGCTGTGCGCGCGATCGTCAGGCGCCGCATCGCCCGCGCGCGGCATCGGGCGGCTTGGGATTTCATTGAGCAGTCCACCCGCGCCCATCAGCATGAGATCGCGCCCCACGACCGGCACGTCGGCGAGAATGCGGCGCAGCACCCAGTCGAAACCGTTGAACTTGGGCGAGCGCACGCAGCCCGGCAGGCCCAATATGATGCTGGCGTTGCCGTGCGCGAGTAGCAGAAGGTTTCCGGGATCGACCGGCATGCCGAAATGCTCGATGCGCCCGCCCGCGGCGACGATGGCCGCGGGCACGACGTCACGCCGATCGGTGATCGCGGACGCGCCGGCGATCAGCACGAGCTCGGCGCCGCTGCTCTGTGCCTTTGCGATGGCCGCGCGCACCGCCTCTATTTCGTGCGCGCACCGCTGCTCGCCGGAAAGGGTGCTGCCCAGCGCCTCGATGCGCGCGCGAACGATCGCGACGGTCTTGTCGAGAACGGCTTCTTTCATCCCTGCCAGGCGCGTTTGGATGAGCGCGACGGGGCGCGGCCGGAAGGGGGCGACGCGAGCCAGCGCGCCGCCCGCGCTCGTGATAGCCAGAGCGCGGTCGAGCAAGGCGCGCGGCACGGCAAAGGGGATGATCTTCACCGTCGCCACCATCTGGCGCGCCTCGACCACCTCGTAAGGCGGCACGGTCGCAAGCGTGATGGCTTCGTCGATGGTGTTGATGGCGTCGATGCGGGTGCGATCGATGACCGCGAGGCCGCGCGCCGCAGCGAACAGATTGGCGCGCCCCGTGAAGGGGGCCGCGGTCTCGAGACCCGGGCCCGCGGCGGCTCGGGCGAGGGTTGCGGCCGCTTCGTCCTCGTGCGCGTCCGCCCCGTCGAGCCGCGCGACTGTCACGCGCGTGATTCCCGCTCTTGCGATGGCGCCGATATCCTCGGCCGTCAGGCGCCGGCCCTTCTTGTAGGTGGCCCCACGCGGGCCGCTTGGGCCGGGCAGAACAAGACCATGGGCGAGGATCGCGCCCTCGGCTTCGGCGAGCGGCACGTCGCCGAACTTCACCCTTCCGCCCCGGTCTTCGCGTGGAGAATCTGGGTCGCCTGGGCCATGATGGAAAGCGCAATTTCGGCAGGGGACTTGGCGCCGATGGCAAGGCCCGCGGGGCCGTGGATGCGCGCAAGCGCCGCGCCGTCGAAGCCCGCATCCTTGAGGCGTTTCAGGCGCGCGCCATGGGTTTTCCGGCTTCCGAGCGCCGCGATGTAAAAGGCATCGGATTTGAGCGCCACCGTCAGCGCCGGGTCGTCGAGCTTGGGATCGTGGGTTAGGGTCACGACGGCCGTGCGTCGATCGGGCGCGAGTCGCGACATGGCGTCGTCCGGCCATTCGGTCGTGACGGTGGTATGGGGAAAGCGCGCATCGGTAGCGAAGGCGCGGCGCGGATCGACGACTACGACCGAGTAGCCCGCGAGCGCGGCCATGGGCACGAGCGCCTGGGCGATGTGCACGGCTCCGACCACGATGAGGCGCAGGGGCGGGTTGTACACCTGGACGAATATCCGGAACGAAGGTGTTTCGATCATGCCGCTCGTGTCGCCGGCAAGCGCAAGGTGTACGGCCGCAAGCGAATCCGCGTCGAGCGTGAGATCGCCGCGCGACCAGGTCCCGCCGACCGGCATAGGCCCGATCAAGGCTTGTGCACCGGTGTCGAGTCTGGTTGCGAGCGCGATCGGGGTTTTTGCCGCCCGCGCGGCCAGCAGGGCGCCGAGGAGCTCGCGTTTCATTCCATGCGCTCGAGGTAAACCTGCACCTTGCCGCCGCACGCAAGGCCCACGGCCCAGGCCTGTTCGTGCGTGACGCCGAAATCGAGCACGCGCGGCTTGCCGTCCTCGATGGCAGCCAGGGCCTCCTGCACCACCGCACCTTCGATGCAGCCGCCGGAAACAGAGCCGATCATCGCGCCCTTGTCGTCGACCGCCAACTGGCTACCGATCGGGCGGGGAGAAGAACCCCAGGTCGTGACCACAGTCGCCAGTGCCACCCGACGGCCAGATTGCAACCATTCGGAGGCCGCTTCGAGAATGTTCTCGTGCGCGAGCGCGTTCGCTTGCGCGTTCAATGGAGCGTCGCTTGCCATTTTGCCATGCCCTCTCCGCGTCGCGGGGCGGGGCTGGATAGGGCCGCCGCAAGCGACGCAAGACTTTCGAGATTATGAACGGGTCGAAACTCGTCCACATGCGGGAGAATGGCCCGCATGCCCAATGATCTGGGTTCGAATCCCTGGTAACGCAACAGGGGATTGAGCCAAATTAGCCGGCGGCAGGATTTGTGCAGCCGCTCGATTTCGCCGGCGAGACCATCGCCCGCGTCGCGGTCGAGGCCGTCGGATATGAACAACACGAGCGCGCCCTGGCCGAGCACGCGTCGCGACCACTGGCGGTTGAAATCCTTGAGCGACTGGCCGATGCGTGTGCCGCCGGACCAATCGCCGGCGGCTTCGCCGCAGCGCTCCAGCGCCACGTCCACGTCGCGCTGGCGCAGATGTCGGGTGACGTTCGTCAGATGCGTTCCAAACAGGAACGAAAACACGCGGTCGCGGTCGTTCGTCACGGCATGCATGAAGTGTAGCAACATGCGCGAATAGCGGCTCATGGAACCCGAAATATCACACAGAATGACGAGCGGGGGATGGCGCCGGCGCGGTTCTCTGCGCTTCAAGGGAATATCGCCGCCGCCCGCGCGCAGGCTCGCGCGCAATGTCGCCCGCATGTCGATACGTGCGCCAGCGCGGTCTGGCGCGTGGCGGCGCGTGGGGACCTCGGCGATGGGCAGGCGCATCGAGCGGATGCGCTTCTTCGCCTCGGCGATCTCGACCGCGGACATGGTCTCGAAATCCATCTTTTGCAGCAATTCGCGGTCGGAATATGTCATCACCGCGTCGATGGTGATTTCCGGCTCCTTCTCGATCTCGCGCTCGGCGTCGCTTGCCTGATTGCCGCGCAGCGCGTCGGCCACGCGTTTCGACAGCTCCTGGCCCTGCTCGGCGCCGGGAATGTCGAGTTGGGGCAGAAGCATGGACATCATGCGTTCGAGAATGCGCGGGTTGCGCCAAAAGACATGAAATGCTTGATCAAACAATTCGCGTTGGTCGCGCCGGCTCACGAACACCGAATGGAGCGCCCAGTAAAAGTCGCCGCGATTGCCCATGCCCGCGCACTCAACCGCGCGCACCGCCTCGATCACCCGTCCGGGGCCGATGGGCAGGCCGGCGGCGCGCAGCGCGCGCGCAAAATGCATGATATTGGCAAGCAGCTTGCCGCCTGGAAGCGCCTCGTCCGCGGGGTTGCGTGCGTCCTCCATGGCGCGGCCTAGGCGGGGCTCGTTGCCGCGATTTCCGCCTTGACCTGTTCCAGGATCTGGGCGGCCTGGCTGCCCCGGATCTTGGCGATGTCGTCCTGGTATTTCAGCAGGGCGCCGACGGTATCGTTGATCGTGTCGGGATCGAGCGCGATGGCGTCGAGCTGGGTGAGGGCCTGGGTCCAATCGATGGTCTCGGCGATTCCGGGCTGCTTGAACAGGTCCATCTTGCGCAGCCGCTGGACGAACAATACGACCTCGCGCGACAGTCGCGCATCCGCACCCGGCACCTTGAGTCGTAGAATTTCGAGTTCGCGCGCGGCATCCGGAAAGTCGACCCAGTGATAGAAGCAGCGGCGCTTCAGCGCGTCGTGGATTTCGCGCGTGCGGTTGGAGGTTACGATCACGATGGGCGGAGATTCGGCCTTTATCGTGCCGAACTCCGGGATGGTGATCTGGTAGTCGGATAGAACTTCGAGCAAATAAGCCTCGAAGGGCTCGTCCGCCCGGTCGAGCTCGTCGATCAGCAATACGGGTGGACCCGCGATATCGGGTTCGAGCGCCTTAAGCAGCGGGCGCTCGATGAGAAATCGGCGGGCGAAGATATCCGTGCCCAATTGCTCGCGGTCGAGATTTCCACTCGCTTCGGCGAGGCGTATTTCGATCATCTGGCGCGAATAATTCCACTCATACACGGCCGAGGCGATATCGAGGCCCTCGTAGCATTGCAGGCGCACGAGATTGCGGCCGAGCATGGCCGCGAGAACCTTGGCGATCTCGGTCTTGCCCACTCCGGCCTCGCCCTCGAGAAAGAGGGGACGGCCGAGCTTGAGCGACAAAAATGTCGCCGTCGCCAAGCTGCGTTCGGCGATGTAATTGCCCTTTGCCAACAGGGCAAGGGTGGCATCGACCGAGGCGGGGATTGCGACCATGGAGTCCGGTTCCGGTGCGGTGGGTGGTTACACAAATGTAGGGAGCGCTGGGGCCCAAAAACAGAGAGGGCAGGGGAGGTCCCCTGCCGCTCTCATCGCAGTCGAGGGCGCGGGATCAGCTATTGGCTTTCGCGACCGCGCGCTTGGCCATGACCGTCACGAGATGGGCGCGATAATCGGCGCTCGCGTGAATGTCGCTATTGAGGTTTTTGGGCGAGACCTTGATGTTGGCGACCGCATCGGCCTCGAACTTGGCGCCGAGAGCCTTTTCCATGTCCGCCGAGCGGAACACGCCAGGGCCCGCGCCCGTGACCGCGACCCGAACGCCGCCCTTGGTTTTGGCGACGAATACGCCTACGAGGGCATAGCGCGAGGCGGGGTTGGGGAACTTCATGTAGGCCGCCTTCTCGGCGACCGGAAAGGTTACCTTGGTGATGACCTCGCCCTGTTCGAGCGCAGTCTCGAACAGGCCCTTGAAGTACTTGTCGGCCTCGATCGCCCGTTTGTTGGTGTGCACCGTCCCGCCAAGACCGAGCACCGCGGCTGGATAGTCAGCGGCGGGGTCGTTATTGGCGAGCGAGCCGCCGATGGTGCCGCGGTTGCGCACCTGTGGATCGCCAATGTGTCCGGCCAGTTCGGCGAGCGCCGGAATCGCCTTTTTGACATCGGGCGAGTTCGCCACGTCGCCGTGGCGAGTCGCAGCACCGATCGTCACCGTTCCGCCGGCGACGGATATGCCCTGAAGTTCCATGATCCCAGAGATGTCGATGACGTCCGACGGCTTCGCGAGGCGCTGCTTCAAGGTCGGGATGAGCGTGTGCCCGCCCGCCAGAAAACTGCCTTCGGACGAGCCCTTTTGGAGCTTGACCGCCTCGTCCACGCTCTTTGCGCGGTGATAGTTGAAGGCGTACATGTTTGATCTCCTCCCTATTCCGCCGCCTTGGGCGCGCTTTGCAGCGCCCGCCAAACGCGCTCGGGCGTGGCGGGCATTTCGACATGCGTGACACCGAAAGGCGCCACGGCGTTATGAACGGCATTCATGATGGCGGCCGGAGAGCCGATGGCGCCGACCTCGCCGACACCCTTCACGCCCAGCGGATTGTGCGTGCACAGGGTATTATGGGTGCTGACCTTGAGGGTCGGCAGATCGCTCGCGCGCGGCATCGTGTAGTCCATGTATGAGCCGGTGACGAGTTGGCCGGTCTTCTGATCGTACACGCAGCCCTCGAGCAGCGCCTGACCCATGCCCTGCGCGACCCCGCCGTGTACCTGACCCTCGACGATCATGGGATTGATGACCCGACCCACGTCGTCGACGGCGACAAAGCTCACCAATTGCACGACGCCCGTGTCGCGATCGATCTCAACCTCGGCCACGTGACAGCCGCCTGGGAAGGTGAAATTCGTCGGATCGTAGAACGCCTGCTCCTCGAGGCCCGGCTCGAGCGTGTCGATCGGGTAGTTGTGCGGCACGTAGGCCGCGCCCGAAATCTCGGCGAGGGTTTTTTTCTTGTCGGTGCCGGCGATCGAGAAGGTGCCGTCCTTGAACTCGATATCGGCCTCGGCCGCTTCGAGCAGATGGGCGGCGATCTTCTTGCCCTTGGCGATGATCTTGTCCATGGCCTTCACGAGCGCCGAGCCGCCGACCGCGAGCGAGCGCGAACCGTAAGTGCCCATGCCGAACGGAATCTTGTCCGTGTCGCCGTGGACCACCTCGACCTTGTCGAAATCGACGCCCAGACGTTCGGCGGCCAGCTGAGCAAAGGTCGTCTCGTGACCTTGGCCATGGCTGTGCGAGCCGGTGAGGATCGTGACCGAACCGGTCGGATGCACGCGCACAAGGCCCGATTCGTAAAGCCCCGCTCGCGCGCCGACCGAGCCCACGACCGCCGAGGGCGCGATGCCGCAGGCCTCGATATAGGTCGAAAGCCCTAGGCCGCGGAGCTTGCCGCGTTTGGCCGATTCGCCGCGCCGCGCGGCGAAACCCGAATAATCGGCCGTCTTTAGCGCGATTTCGAGCGTCGATTGGTAGTCGCCTGAATCGTACTGCACGACAACCGGAGTCTGGTAGGGGAAGGCATCGCGCGGGATGAAATTACGCCGCCGGATCTCCGCGACATCCAGTCCCGTCACGCGCGCGGCTTCGTCCACCAGGCGTTCGACGACATAGGTCGCTTCCGGCCTACCCGCGCCGCGATAGGCATCGACAGGCACGGTATGGGTGAATACCGCCTTTACCTCGCAGAAGATCGCGGGCGTGGTGTAGGTGCCGGCCAGCAAGAGAGCGTAAAGATAGGTCGGAATACACGGCGCGAAGGTCGAAAGATAGGCACCCATGTTCGCGACCGTCACGACGCGCATCGCCAGGAACTTTCCGCCCGCGTCGAGGGCGATTTCGGCCTTGGTCAGATGATCGCGGCCGTGAGCGTCCGACATGAAGGATTCGCTGCGATCGGCGGTCCATTTGACCGGCCGGCCCAGCTTCCGCGAGGCCCAGCAGACGATGGCTTCCTCGGCATAGTGGTAGATCTTGGAGCCGAACCCGCCGCCGACATCGGGCGAATACACACGCACCTTGTGCTCGGAAACCTTGAGTACATAGGCCGACATCAACAGGCGGATGACGTGCGGATTTTGGCTCGTGGTGTAGAGATTGTAATTGCCTTTCGAGAGGTCGTAATCGCCGATCGCGGCGCGGGGTTCCATCGCGTTGGGAATGAGGCGGTTGTTGACGATATCGACCTTGGCGACCTTGGCGGCCGTCTTGAAGGCGGAGTCCACTACGGCGGAGTCGCCGAGCGCCCAATCGTAGCAAATATTGCCGGGCGCCTGGTCCCACACGAGGGGCGCGCCTTTCTTCGTCGCGTCAGCAAGGCCTATGGCTGCGCCCTGTTCGTCGTAATCGATCTTGACCAATTCCGCCGCGTCGCGCGCCTGGGCGCGGGTCTCGGCGATGACGACCGCGACTTGATCGCCGACATGGCGCGCGCGTTCGGCCACCAAGATGGGGTGAGGCGGCTCGACCATGGGCTGGCCGTTACGGTCGGTGACGAGCCAACCGCAGGGCAGGCCGCCGATTTGATCCTTCTCGATATCGGCGCCCGTGAAGACGGCGACGACGCCCGGGGCCTTCAACGCCTTGGACGCGTCGATCTTCTTGATCTTCGCATGGGCGTGGGGCGAGCGGAGGATATGTGCGTGGAGCTGATTTGGCCGGTTGATATCATCCGTGTAGTTTCCACGGCCGGTCAGGAAGCGGAAATCCTCAACTCGGCGGACAGATGCTCCGATGCCGGATACTGCCATGGCGTCACCCGCGCATCGTCTGGGCAGCAGCGGCGATGGCCTTTACAATATTGTGATAACCGGTGCAGCGGCACAGATTGCCTTCGAGCCATTCGCGAATCTCGCGCTCGCTCGGGCTCTTGTTGCGCTTCACCAGATCGATGGCGCTCATGACCATGCCGGGGGTGCAGAAGCCGCACTGTAGTGCGTGGTTCTCGCGGAAGGCTTCCTGCATCGGATGCAGCGTCTCGCCCTTCGCCAGGCCCTCGATGGTTGTCACTTGGGCGCCTTCGCACTGGGTCGCCAGTTGCGTACAACTCTTGACCGAGACGCCGTCGATATCAACGACGCAGGCGCCGCACTGGCTGGTGTCGCAGCCCACATGCGTGCCGGTAAGACCTAGGTTTTCCCGCAAATAGTGAACCAGCAGAGTCCGCGGCTCGACATCGGCCGAAACCTTCTTGCCGTTCACCGTCATGGCTACGCTGGGCATGAATTCCTCCCTCATTGACACGCGCGCCCTGCCCGGACCCGCGAAAATCCCGCACTTTGCCGCCCCTTGGCGATCTTGGCACCAGTCTCCCCGGCGGTCCACGCCCGGTCAAGACCGGATGCGGGGAGCGCCGGGGGGAATTTAGGCGCGACCCGAAGTTAGCGCCCGAATGCGGCCAAAATGATGACGATCCCGGCGATGACCGCCGCAATCCAAACCAGCGGCGAAAGCCCCTTGCGCTTGGCGGCTGCGGCCAGGGGTTGATCGGGTGCTGGCGTTCCGGATTCGGCCTTGCCCGCGCCGTCGGTGGCGCCGGTCGCCGCGCCTTTGACCGCATCGGCGAAGCGGGTGAAAAAATCGTCGGCCATCTTGCGCGCGGTTGCGTCGATTAGGCGCGAGCCAATCTGGGCGAGCTTGCCGCCAACCTGACCGTTGGCGCTGTATGACAACAGAGTGCCAGCGCCGTCGGGCACCAATTTGACCTCAGCTCCGCCTTTGGCAAAACCGGCGACGCCGCCCTGGCCCTCGCCCGAGATCCTATAGCCGTTCGGCGGATCAAGATCGGTCAGGCTGACCTTGCCGGTAAATCTGGCCGATACCGGCCCGACCTTGGCGCGCACCTCCGCCACGAACTCGGTATCCGAGTTCTTGGTCAAGGTTTCACAGCCGGGAATGCACTGCTTGAGGACTTCGGGGTCGTTGAGCGCGCGCCACACGACTTCCGGCGGCGCGTCGAGCCTGAACTCGCCGGTCATGTCCATGGCGTATTCCCCCTAGCGGTCTGCGTTCGTGGATGATGCAAGTTAGTTCGGCACCGCGCGATCTTCAACTTGAATGGCGCGATATCCGGGCGCGAGGGCCGTACCTTCTTCAGCCGTTCCAGCCGACGCCACTTTCGCGGCGTAGAATGTCGGCAACGATGGGCGCCTGGGTCTCCAGCCAATTTGCGACCGCCACCGCGAGGCGCGCTTGGGACTCGCCGACCAAAAGCGCCAGATTGCGCGGGCGCGTCGTATCCGGCCAATCGGGAACCCAATCCCACTGCACCCACCAATCGGCGGGGCTGTCGCGCTTGGGGTTGCGGAATGCAGCGCGCGTCCGGTCGTACAATTCGCGCTTGATCGCGGCTTGAGCACGCGGAGTGGTGAACAATCCAAGCCACGGCGCGGCGAAGGGCAGGCCGGGCGAGGTGGAGTAGGCGAAAACGAGCCAAAAATCCTCGGCAAAAAGTTGCATTTCGCCCGCTGGCTTGAGGCCGATATAGGTCTCGACCCGAGAGGTCTCGACCAGTTGCCAATTGCCGCCTTGCCGCGCGGCGGCTTCGGCAAGCTCGCGACGCAGCCGATCGATGAATTGCCGGCCGATCAGTTGCTTGAAACCATGGAGGGCGCCTTCCAACTGTTCGATGGCTTCGAGATTTGCCGAGTCCGACAGTAGCGCGATCGTCGCCTCGTCGAGCGCAAGCGGCCCCCTGGCCTTGGCGATAAGGGCTTCGATCTCGGTCTTGGCCATAGATGGGAGCCTGCGCGATAAAGGGGGAAACTCGATGGTGCACGCCGTGGGCGCGCTCAATAGGCCGAGCGACCGCCGGAAATGTCAAACACGCCGCCGGTTTCGAACGAGTTTTCCTCTGAGGCGAGAAAAGTTACGAGCGCGGCGATTTCCTCGATTCGCCCGTAACGCTTCATCGGCACGCGGGCGAGCACGAAGGCTTTGTACTCCTCGCCCAGGTCCTTGACCATGTCGGTTTCGATCGTTGCCGGTGTCACGCAATTCACCAGTACGCCCGAGGTGCCGTACTCGCGCCCCAGCGATTTGGTGAGTCCGATAACCCCCGCTTTGGCCGCGCTGTAGGCAGGCATCATGGGCGAGCCTTCCTTGCCGGAAATCGACGCAATATTGACGATGCGGCCATAGCCCCGCACGACCATGCCGGTCATCACCGCGCGTGTGCAAAAATAGGTCCCGGTCAACACGACGCCGACGCAATCGTGCCATTCCCGGTCGCTATGTTCGAGCCCGGCCTTGCGCGGCCCCAGAATACCGGCGTTGTTGCAAAGGATGTCGATGCGCCCCCATAAGCGTTCGAGTTCCGCCACCGCGTCGTTGACCATTTTCGAATCGGTCACATCGACGACTTGGGTGTGCACCGCGCCCGCATTGGCCAGGCGGCTCGTGGCCTCGGCCAAACCCTTTGCATTGGTGTCCCAAAGGCTGACCTTGGCGCCCGAGCGCAGGAAACGCTCGGCGATACCAAGGCCAATGCCGCGCGCGCCGCCGGTGACGACGGCGGTGCGGTCGGATAAATCGTATTGGTTCATCTCATCTCATCCCCCAGTGGCCACCCGACGACTAACCTCGTCGAGTGGCGCCTCGAAGGCCAGCCCGGTCCGGTGGCGTCTCAAAAGCCCGATCCGATGGCACCTCTAAAGAATGACACCTACACCGGGCCGGGCGCGTCTCCAAGCGCTCGCTGCCGCGTGTTCGATGCGCGCCCGATGCGCGTACCATCACCAGGCGAGTTCGACGGCGTAATCCTTTAGCGGCGGCAGGGTTTTCACAAGGTTGTTCTCCTTGAGGAAGGCCGCGAAGCGCTCGTAGCGCGCGCGGTCGAGCGCGGCGGGGGTGAGGGAGAAGCGCGCCAGCGTGTCGCGCCAGGCGCGGCGGTTGAGTTCGGTGTCGAGCGATTTGCGGCCCTTGATGAAGAGCTGCCAGGCTTCGTCGGGGCGATTGACCATGAACTGGACGCCAAATTCGAGCGCGTCCACGAAGCGGCGCAGGCGTTTGTCGTTCACCAGATTGCGGTTGGTGACGAGGATGAGTTCGTCGAAGGCGGGCACGCCTTCCTCCTCCACGTAGAACGCGCGGGCCTTTTTGCCGAGAAGCTCCATCTGCGTCATCTCGAAATTCCGGTAACCGCCGATGATGGCATCGACTTGCCCCGAGGCGAGCGCCGCGGTGAGGCCCATATTGACGTTGACCAGGGTCACGTCCTTGAGGGTCAGTTTGTGCTTCTTCAGCATGGTGCCGAGAACGGCATGTTCGGTGCTGCTGACCGAATAGCCGATCTTGCGGCCCTTGAGATCCGCCAAGGTCTTGATGGGGCCGTCGGCCATGACCATGAGCGTGTTGAGCGGCGTGGCGACGAGCGTGGCGATCCGTACGATGGGTAATCCCGCCGCCACCTGGATGTGCAGTTGCGGCTGATAGGAAACGGCGAGTTCGGCTTTACCCGCCGCGACCATCTTGGGCGGGTCGTTCGGATCGGCCGGCTCGATCATCCTGACTTCGAGCCCGGCATCGGCGAAATAACCCTTTTCGAGCGCGACGAAGAGCGGACCGTGATCGGGGTTGATGTGCCAATCCAGAAGCAGGGTCAGTTTGTCGGCGGCCCGCGCGGCCGGCGAAGCGGCCGACAGCAGGACGGCCGATAACAAGAGGGCGGCTAGGCGTGCGAGAAGGCGGGTCATGCGGCGGTTCTCCTTCGTTCGAAATCGTTCGGGGGTTCGAATTCGCGTTTCTGCGGGTGTGGGCGGCTGGCCGGTGGGAGGCTCAAGGTGGTGCGCCGTTTTCGTCGTCTGTGGGGATGGTTTCGGGTTGCCAGTGGAGCGCGCGCCGAACCCCGGCATCGACCGCGTAATAGAGAAGGACGCCGAAGACGGCGAGGATGAGTAGGGCGGCGAACAGAAGATCGATCTGCACGCGGGCATTTGCTTGAATCATCCGGTAGCCGAGGCCGCCGCTCGAGCCGACCCATTCGCCGATGATGGCCCCGATGGGTGCGAAGGCCGCCGCCATGCGCAGACCCGAGCCCAGCGCCGGCAGGGCCGCCGGCACGCGCACATGGCGCAAGATCGCCTCGCGCGACGCTCCCATCGTGCGGGCAAGATCGAGCCAGCCGGGCTCGGTGCGCCGGAGCCCGTCGAAGAACGCGGCCGTGACCGGAAAAAAAATGACCAGCGCCGCCATGACCACCTTCGATGCCATGCCGTAGCCGAACCATAGGACCAGGACCGGCGCGAGCGCGAAGACCGGAACGGCTTGGCTGGCGACGAGCACGGGCAGCAACCAGCGCCTCGCCGGGCGCGCGTATGAGATGAACAGGGCCGTGGCGATGCCGAGCGCGCAGCCAAGGGCGAGACCGAGAGCGATCTCGGCGAGTGTGATCAGTGTGTCGTCCCACAGCACCTCGGCATGGACGACGAAGGCATTCATGACGGCAACGGGCCCAGGCAGGATGAAAGCCGGCATGCCCGCGGTCCACACGGCCATCTGCCAGAGCAAGACGAGGCCTAGGGCGGTGATGCACATGCGTTCGAGGCGGCGGCGCATGGCGATCAGAATGCCGCCGCCGCCAAACGGCCAAGCAGGAGGCCGAGCTGTCCGCCCATGTCCGGGGCGGCCGGATCGCGCGGCGGCACGCCCGGCGGCGGGGCGGTGTCTTCGAGGCGCGCCGGCGCACCCGACATCACGAGGATGCGGTGCCCCAGGCGCAGCGCTTCCGCCGGATCGTGCGTGACGAGCAAAACCGTCCGTCCGGCTAGCACGTCCGCGGCCAGATCCTGGATGCGGTGGCGCGTGATGGCGTCGAGGGCCGAGAACGGTTCGTCCATCAGCACCACGGGTTTGTCTTCCATGAGCGTGCGCGCGAGCGCCACGCGCTGGCGCATGCCGCCCGAAAGCGTGCGCGGCAGGTCCGCCTCGCGTCCGGCCAGCCCGACGCGCGCGAGCATGGCGCGCGCGCGTGCGCGGTCGGGTGCCTGGCCGCGCAGCCGCGCGCCGAGCCCCACATTGGCCTCGGCCGACAACCAGGGCAGCAATAAGTCCTGCTGGCCCATATAGGCGAGCCGGCCTGCAAGCGGCTCGCCATCGCCGCATTCGATGACGCCGTCCATATTCCGAAGCAGGCCGGCGAGGAGGCGCAGAAGGCTCGTTTTGCCCACCCCGCTCGGGCCGAGCAGGCACGTCCAAAGTCCGGCCTCAAGCGTGAGGCCAAGGCCATCGAATAGCTTTGCTCCGGCGAATGCGAGACGCGCATCCGTCAGACGGACATCGAAAGCGGCTACGGATTTCGGCATGAACCCACTCTTCCCTCCGCCGGCATGATCCGGTTCAGGTTCCTGGGGTCGTCCCGCCGAAGCGAAACCTCTCAGCCCGAAGGCTCCCCCGAGTGCTTGAGTGCGATCCTAGCCAAACCGTTGAGGCTGGCAAGGGGCGTTGCGCGCACCCTCAACCCCGCCTAGCGTGCGTCCATCGTCGAATGGAACAATCCGCATGATCCACCGAGCCATGATTGGACCCTTTAGTATCGCGCGGGCAGCGGCCCGACGCTTGGCTTCGGGCGCCGCGATATCGATTTGCCTAGTGGCGGTTCTTCCAGCCTGCGAGGCGTTCGGGAATGATTGCGACGTGCCCTCGATGGTCAAATTCCAGAAGAGCGATGTCCGCATCCAGAGCGGCGCGAAGACGCATGCCTTCGCGATCGAACTCGCCGTCTTCGACGATCAGCGCGCGCGCGGCCTGATGTGCCGGACGAAATTGGGCCCGGGCGAAGGCATGATGTTCGATTTCGGCCAGCCGGCCGAGATCGCCATGTGGATGAAAAATACCCTCATTCCCCTGGACATGATCTTCATCCGAGCCGACGGCACCATCGCGCGCATTCACGAGCGCGCGGTGCCCCATTCGCTCGCCACCATCGCGGCGGGCGAGCGCGTGCTCGGCGTGCTCGAATTGGCCGGAGGCAGCGTCGAGCGCTTGGGCATCAAGGCCGGCGACAAGGTGCTTCACCGGATATTCAAAACCGCGCCCTAGAGGCGTGGCGTCCTAGATTTTCGGCCCGGTGCTCGCGACGGTCAGCGATTCCCAGTGTTCGCCGGTTGCAACCAGGCAAGACACGCCGTTCGGCATCGTCACCAGAATCGTCCAAGTTCGGGCGGCGCGATTTGATAGAATCTCCACGACGCCGCCATTGGCGTCGAGACCCATGGCCACGGGGACTTCCTGATAGCGATCCGCCAGCGCTTGCAGGACGCGGGGGCGTTCGCCGCATTGCTGGGCCGATTGCGCCATTGCCGGAGCCGCGCATAGCAGGCTCGGGACGAGGGCTAGAACCGCGTACATCCTGTACATGTTCGATCTCCATCCTGGATCGTGCGACGCCTACATGGCGCCAATCACCATATTAGCGCCAGAGTCGTTAATGCTCCGTGAAGCGAGCGACGGCTCATGGTAGTCAATGCCGTCGTTCCTTCGCCGCCACTGCCCCTTGAACCACTCCGATGACAACAGTGATATCCGCTCTCGCCGAAGCCGTGGCCCCATACGAGGGCTGGGTGCCCGCCATCGTCGCGGCCGCCTTTGCATCGGGGTTCACGCGCGGCTTCATGGGTTTCGGAGGCGCGATGGTCTTCGTTCCGGCAACCGCCGCCATCCTCGGCCCACCCGTCGCGGTCGCTTGCATTTGGTTTTTTGATCTTGTCATCCAAATTCCGCTGCTCCTGCGTGCGCTGCGGCACGCGGTGTGGCGCGAGATCGCGGCGCTGGCCTTGGCGGCCATGGCTTTCACGCCACCGGGGGTTGCCATTCTCGTGCTCGCCGATCGGGACGTGCTGCGTTGGATGATTTGCGCATTGATTCTGATCGCGGTTGGGGTCTTGGCGGCCGGTTGGCGGCCAGCCCGAGCGCCGGGCACGGCTGGGCAGGTGGGTATCGGCGCGCTCGCGGGCCTGTTCGGCGGTGCTGCGGGTATTCCCGGCCCGCCGGTCATTATCTTCTATCTCACGAGCGGTAAATCGGCGGTGCAGGTTCGGGCCAATCTGATCGTATTTTTCTCGACGACGACGGTGGTTTCGGGGCTGTCGTACTGGGGCGCGGGGCTGCTGACGCGCGAGGCGGCGGTCTTATCGGCGATTCTGGTGATACCCTTTGCCCTGGGGACCTGGCTCGGCGCGCGTGCTTTTCCGCTGGCGGGTGAGCGCAACTACCGGCGAATCGGCTTCGGCCTCATCGTCCTCGTGGCGCTCGTCAGCCTGCCGGCGTTCGACCGTATGTTTGGTCGCTAGATATTAGGCCACTAGCGCTTGCGGCAAAGGGTCAAGCCGTCGCCGATGGGCAGCATGCATGATGTCACGCGCGAATCCTCGGCAATCTTGGCGTTGAGGGCGCGAATCGCATCCGTGTCCTTGTCGTGGGCTTTGTCGTCGGCGACCTTGCCGCTCCACAGTACGTTGTCTATGGCGACGATGCCGCCTTGGCGAAGAAGGACAAGGCAGCGTTCGTAATAGGCGTCGTAATCCTCCTTGTTGGCGTCGATGAAGGCGAAATCGTATAACGCCGATTCGCCTGATTCGATCATGGCATCGAGCGTCTTGGCGGCGGGCCCTAGGCGGAGGTCGATCTTATGCGCGACCCCGGCTTCGGCCCAATGGCGCCGACCGATCGACGTCCATTCCTCGCTGACATCGCAAGCGACGACCCGGCCCTGCGCCGGTAGAGCCATGGCGACGACGAGCGCGCTATAGCCCGTGAACGTTCCGACCTCGATGGTGCGCCTCGCGCCCATGAGTTCGACCAGCAGGGCCATGAACTGGCCCTGCTCGGGCGAGATCTGCATGACCGCCATTTTCTGCTTGGCCGTTTCGGCGCGCAGCTTGGCGAGAATGGGGGTGTCCTTGACCGAAACCGATCGGAGATAGTCGATCAGCCGGTCGTCGAGATTGAGGGTCCGTGATGACATCGCGCACTCGCATTTCGGGTCCTGGGGAAGGCGCCATTATGGCTGAATTGCACACTCAAGACGATCCGTCGCGGGCCAAGCGCGACGCAGTCCACTCAAGTTCTTTGCCGGGCATCTTTCGCCGGAGCCGGGGTTCGTGTATCTCCTATCGGGCCCACGGGGCGGCGGGGCGTAGCTCAGCCTGGTAGAGCACCGGTTTTGGGAACCGGAAGTCGGAGGTTCAAATCCTCTCGCCCCGACCATTCGCCCGGACGGCGGTGGAAAGCGTGATGATCAAAACGTCCGGCAAATCGCCGGGGGAAGACGAGAACGATGACTGCGCGCATCTTTCAGCCCACGAAAACGGCCATGCAGTCCGGCCGGGCAAAAACCCATAAATGGGTGCTTGAATTCGAGCTGTCCGAACGCAAGGCCCGCGACCCATTGATGGGTTGGACGAGTTCGGGCGACACCCGCCAGCAGCTATGTCTCGAATTCGCGAGCTGCGAGGAAGCTGTCGCCTATGCAAAGGCGCGCGGCATCGCGCATGTCGTAGTGCCGGCACGCACTAGAACGGTGCCGCCGAAAAGTTACTCCGCCAATTTCTCCTGGAGCCGGATACGTTAGGTCGGATACTGGAGGCATCGCGTCCTCGCCCCCTCGGGCGGAGCGGCGTAACGCGCGGCGCGATGCGACGTCGTGATATACTGGCTCTGATGCTGGCGATTCGTGACCCCGTAGCTCAGCTGGATAGAGCACCTGCCTTCTAAGCAGGTGGCCGCAGGTTCAAATCCTGCCGGGGTCGCCAGCCCTCGGGCGAGAAAGATGCGTCTTTTCGGTTAGCGCGTGTGACTTTCCGCCTCCGCCTCAACCGGGTGAATGATTTCGAGTTTGCCGTCGCGCACGGCATTGAACATGCAGCTCATGCGCCCCGTGTGGCAGGCGACGCCCGCTTGCTCGACGATCATCAGGACGGTGTCGCTGTCGCAATCGAAGCGGAATTCGATTACGCGCTGGCGGTGGCCCGAGGTCTCGCCCTTGCGCCAGATCACCTTACGGCTGCGTGACCAATAGGTCGCCCATCCCGTCTCCAGCGTTTCGCGCAAAGCCGCGCGGTTCATCCAGGCCAGCATCAAGACCTGTCCCGTATCGCCTTGTTGTGCGATGGCTGGAACCAAGCCTTCGGCGTTGAATGCGATCATGCCGAGAATGCGCGCGACGACATCCGGCGGGGCAATCGGGGATGGGCTAGGCGCGGGGGCGGGCGGTATCATGCGTTGGCGTGAAGCCGTTTGAAGCCGCGTTCCAGATCCTTGATCAGATCGTCCGGACTTTCGAGTCCGATATGGACGCGGATGAGCGAGCCCGTTTCGAGCCAGGGCGCGGCGGTCCGCGCGCCATCGAGATTTTCCGGCAGGATCAGACTTTCGAACCCGCCCCAGCTGAAGCCCATGCCGAACAATTCCATGCCGTCGAGCATGGCATCGATAGCCTTTTTCGGCGTCGGCTTGACGATGAAGCCGAATAGGCCGCAGGCGCCGGTGAAATCGCGTTTCCACAATCTGTGGCCTGGGTCCTGGGGCAGGGCGGGGTGCAGGATGCGCGTGACCTCGGGCCGCGCCTGAAGCCAGCGCGCGACGGTGAGGCCGTTTTCCTGGTGCTGGCGCATGCGCACGCCGATGGTGCGAAGACCGCGCAGGCCGAGATAGCAGTCGTCCGGCCCACCGGAATTGCCAAGCGTCATGGCCGAATGCTTGACGGCGTAAAAATCCTCGTCGCGCATCGTGATCGCGCCAAGCATGGCGTCCGAATGGCCGACGATGTATTTGGTCGCGGCGTAGATCGCGACATCGGCGCCGTGCTGGAAGGGTTTGAAGAACAACCCGGACGCCCAGGTATTGTCGATCAGAACCTTGGCACCCGCCTGGCGCGCCGCCTTGGCGATGGCGGGGGTGTCTTGGACCTCGAAGGTTATCGAGCCTGGGGATTCAAGATAGACGACCTTGGTGTTCGGGCGGATGAGCGCGGCGATCCCGGCACCGATTGCGGGGTCGTAATAGGTCGTCTCGACGCCGAAGCGCGTGAGGAATTGACCGCAAAACCGCCTTGTCGGGCCGTAGCACGAATCGGTCATCAACAAATGATCGCCGCTTTTAAGGAAAGCGAGCAGGGCGCAGGTGATTGCCGCCTGGCCCGAGGACACTTGCACGCATCTCGCGCCGCCATCCAACGCCGCGACGGCCTCTTCGAAGGCATGCGTCGTCGGCGTGCCGTAGCGGCCATAGCGGACCCCGGCATAGGGGTCCTTGCCCGATTCCTCCATGGCGGCGACGGTTGGGAACAGCACGGTCGAGGCGTGGTAAACGGGCGGATTGACGATGCCGTGATTGGCGCGCGGATCGCGCCCGACATGGGCCAATACCGTGTCTTCCTTAAGGTCTTTTCCCAAGCGCTTCATGGGCCTATCGGAGTTAGGGGAGGGGCTCTCCTTGTACCTTGCTTACTCGTGCGGGGCTAGCTGCGGCGGGCCCACCGGGGGCGACTGTCCGGGGCGTTTGCTGCATCGCACAAAAAGATATATAGGGTAGCCTAGATTTGATCGCGCCCCCGCGCGCCCACATTGGCGCGCTAGATGGCCGGATTTTCCTGGGCAAGCAAAAGCCAATCCAGCATGGCAAAAACGACCGGTTCGCGGGATGCCGCTTCGTCCGCGCCGCCTCACGCATTGGCACCCCTGGTGCTCGCAGCGCTTGGCGTGGTTTACGGCGATATCGGCACCTCGCCGCTCTATACGCTGCGCCAGTGTTTTGGCGGTCGGGACGATTTTCCCGTGACGCCAGACAACGTGCTCGGGATCTTGTCGCTTATTGCCTGGTCGTTGATCGTCGTCGTCTTCATCAAATATGTCCTCGTCATCATGCGCGCCGACAACAAGGGCGAGGGCGGCATCCTGGCCTTGCTGGCCTTGGTCATGCGCAGCCTGCGTGCACGTCCCGCCCTGCGCCAGTTCGCGCTCGTCGCCGGCCTCTTGGGATTCTCCTTATTTCTCGGCGACAGCATCATCACTCCAGCTATTTCGGTGTTGAGCGCCGTCGAGGGGCTCGAATTGGTGACGCCGATGTTCACGCCCTACATCGTGCCGCTCGCACTCGGTATCTTGATCGGATTGTTCGTCATCCAGCGCCGTGGGTCCGCCGTGCTGGGTTCTCTGTTCGGACCCATAACCGGGATATGGTTCGTGGTCATCGGCGGATTGGGCGCGGTTCAGATCGTCGAAAATCCGGTTGTGCTCGCGGCACTCGATCCGCGTTACGCGGCGGCCTTCGTGCAGTCGAACGGCTGGTCGGTGATGGTTTCGCTCGCCGCCGTTGTCCTCGCGGTCACGGGGGCGGAGGCGCTCTATGCCGATATGGGGCATTTCGGCCGCCGGCCCATTCGCGTTGCCTGGATGAGCGTCGTCTTTCCGGGACTGCTCTTGAACTATTTCGGCCAAGGCGCACTGATTCTCGGCGATCCGACGACCGTGGAGAGTCCATTCTTTTTATTGGCGCCGTCTTGGTTGTTGCTGCCACTCGTGGGCTTGGCGACCGCTGCGACGGTCATAGCCTCGCAAGCGGTGATCACGGGCGCGTATTCGATGGTCCATCAAGGGATGCAGCTCGGCTTCCTGCCGCGCCTTAAGGTCATCTACACTTCCGAAGCCGAGCGCGGGCAGATTTACGTTCCCAAGCTCAATTGGTGGCTGATGGTCTCGGTGGGAGCCCTGGTCCTGGGCTTCGGTTCGTCCGATGGCCTGGCCTCGGCCTACGGCATTGCGGTGACCGGAACGATGGCGATCGACACCGTGCTGGCCGCCATCGCGGCGATCTTCATTTGGCGCTGGCATTGGCTGCCGGTGACGGCGCTGTTCGGCGCGTTGCTCGCCGTCGATCTGGCGTTTTTCTCGGCCACTGCGATGAAATTCCTCTCGGGCGGTTGGGTGCCTCTGGCCGTCGCGCTAGCGATGTTCGTCCTGATGATCACCTGGTTGCGCGGCCGAAAGATTTTGTACCGCGCGTTGGCCGAGGACGGAATGAACATCGACACGTTCCTTTCGACCATCGCCAAACGGCCGATTCAACGGGTGCCGGGCACTGCGGTGTACATGACGCGCATCGGCGCCAGCGTGCCCCACGCATTGCTGCACAATTTGAAGCACAACAAGATTCTGCACGACCGCGTGCTGTTACTTTCCGTTCGCACCGACGACGTACCCGAGGTCGAGCGCAGCCGGCGCGCGGAATTGACGGATTTGGGCGGCGGGTTCTACCGCGCGACATTGCATTACGGCTTCCGCGAGCAGCCCGACGTGCCCGAGGCGCTCAAGGAATACGCCGCGCTCGGATTGCCGCTTGTCCCGGAGGAACTCAGCTTTTTCGTCGGTCGGGTCAATCTGGTCGATGCGGATCGGCCGAAACTGGCGCGCTGGCGACGCTGGTTGTTCGTCTTTGCGACCAAAAACGCCCTGAGCGCGCCCGATTTCTACAAATTGCCGCCCAATCGGGTGGTCGAAATGGGCGCCCAGATGGCGATCTAACTCGCCCTTTACCGGCGCTGCCTTCCGTTCAGGCGCGCAAATGAAACCTTTTAATGCATCGCCCCGCCATTGCCGGCTCGCACAACCCAATTGAGGGTCGTGTTGCGCCTGCGAATGCCCGATTTGTGCCATTCGGGGTTCTGTTGTGCGTGGAGCGCTCGGGCTGTAGATTTATCGCCATGCAAGCGGCGCTGGAGAATGCGCGGCTGAACTGTGAAGCATAGGGAGAAATGGGAATGCGCTATCGTCACATAATGGGCGCGGCTTTCACCGCGCTCGGCCTCTTCGGGTTGGTTGCGACCGCCCAAGCCGGCGCGACGTTGACTGCGATCAAACAAAAGGGCTTCGTCCAGTGCGGCGTCAACACGGGTCTGGCCGGCTTCTCAATCGCCGACAGCCAGGGCAATTGGACCGGGCTAGACGTCGATTTCTGCAAGGCGGTGGCCGCAGCGGTGTTCGGCGATTCGAAGAAGGTCAAATACTCGCCGCTCAACGCCCAGCAGCGCTTCACCGCGCTTCAATCGGGCGAAGTCGATATCCTGTCGCGCAACACCACCTGGACTCTCGTGCGCGACGCATCCCTGGGTTTGGTGTTCGCGGGCGTAACCTATTACGACGGCCAGGGCTTCATGGTGCCGAAGTCGATCAACGTCAAGAGCGCGAAGGAACTGAACGGCGCCGAGATCTGCGTGCAGACCGGAACAACGACCGAGCTCAATCTCGCGGACTTCGCGCGCGCCAATAGAATCCAGATCAAGCCCGTCGTGTTCGAGGGCCTGGAGGAATCGAAAGTCGCGTTCTTTGGCGGCCGATGCAAGGCCTATACGACGGACGCCTCGGGCCTGGCTTCGATCCGCGCCAAGGATGCACCCAAGCCCGACGATTACGTCATCCTGCCCGAGTTGATTTCGAAGGAGCCCCTGGGCCCCGTCGTGCGGCGCGGCGACGACGAGTGGTTCGCCATCGTCAAATGGACGTTGAACGCGTTGCTTGAGACCGAGGAACTCGGAATCACGCAGGCCAATGTTGACCAGTTGAAGACCTCGAAGGACCCGAACATCGCGCGCGTGCTCGGCACGACGGGCGATATGGGCCAGAAGCTCGGCCTCGACAATGCTTGGGCGTATAATGTCGTCAAGCAGGTCGGCAATTACAGCGACATCTTCGAGCGCAATGTGGGGCAAAAGACTCCGCTGCGACTCGCGCGTGGCTTGAACGCTTCATGGAAGGACGGCGGCCTCATGTACTCCGCGCCGATTCGCTAAGTGACGCAAATGGCGCCGCCCGGCGGCAATCGGGCGGCGCCATTTTTTTCATGCCACCAGCCACTTTCGCGGCTGGTCTGCCAAAATATCGAATATAGGATATCGAATATATCGGATGGGCAGGTCGATGACCGAGCGTAACGCGGCGCCCCGACCCGCCCCTTGGAACGACCCCCATATCCGCGCCATCGCCTATCAGGCCGTGCTGATCCTGGGCATCGTTCTGCTCGGCGTTTTTCTCGTCTCGAATACCCTCAGAAATCTCGAGGAGCGGCAGATCCGCTCCGGTTTCAACTTTTTGTCGCAAGAAGCCGGGTTTTTCATCGGCGAGTCGGTCATCGTTTTTGACGCCGCCGATAGCTATGGCCTCGCCTTTGTCGCCGGCTTGCTCAATACCATGAAAGTCGCCGTCATCGGCATCGTTCTGGCGACGATTCTGGGCGTCGTGGTGGGCATTGCGCGGCTGTCTCGGAATTGGCTGGTCGCGCGCCTGGCCACGATATACGTCGAGACGCTGCGCAATATTCCTCTGCTGCTGCAACTGTTCTTCTGGTACGCAACGGTGACCAATCTTTTTCCCGATGCGCTCGAAACCGAGGCGATCGTTCCAGGCGTCTTTCTGTCCAAGAGTGGACTGACCTACCCGGCGGTCGTGGACCACCCGGTGCATGCGCCGATGGGCGTGGCGCTGCTGTTGGGATTTGCGCTGCTGTGGTGTTACCGGCATTGGGCAGCGCGACGGCAAGAAAAAACCGGGCAAATCGCGCCGATCTTTCTTCCGGCGATTGCCATCGTCGTGACCTTGCCGCTTCTGGTCTGGTTCGCTGGCGGCATGCCGATCGGCGTCGATATGCCGGAGAAGAGCAGGTTCGCCGTTGTCGGGGGCACGGCCGTCACGTCGGAATTTCTCGCGCTCCTTGTCGGGCTTGTGACTTACACCGCTACTTTCATCGCTGAAATCGTGCGCGCGGGCATCCTGGCGGTGAATTGGGGCCAGACCGAGGCGGCGAGCGCGCTGGGGCTGCCGCGCGGCCGGGTCTTGCGCCTCATCGTCCTGCCCCAGGCCTTGCGCGTCATCGTGCCGCCGCTCACGAGCCAATATCTCAACATCACCAAGAACAGCTCGCTCGCGGTCGCGATCGGATATCCCGATTTGGTTTCGGTGGCGAACACCACACTCAATCAAACCGGTCAGGCGATCGAATGCATCGCCATCCTGATGGCGGTCTATCTATCGATCAGCCTCGGCATTGCGGGCTACATGAACTGGTACAACCGGCGCATAGCGCTGGTGGAGCGCTAGGCCATGTCGGTGGACTTCCACGTTCCGATTCCCGACCGGACGGCGCCGCTCGCCGCGGGCGGAATCTTGGGTTGGCTGCGCGTCAATCTCTTCAACTCGCCGCTCAACTCACTGCTGAGCGTGTTTTTGCTATACGTCATCGGCTGGGTCGGGTGGCGGATCGCGGATTGGGCGATCTTCGGCGCGGTCTGGGCGCATGTCGCGCCGGAGGTGTGCAAGGAAAATCCCGATCAGGGGGCTTGCTGGGCCTTCATCGCCGAGAAGTACCGTCTTATTTTATTTGGCCGCTATCCGTTTGACGAGCAGTGGCGCCCGCTTCTGGCCATGCTCGTGCTGATTGCCGCCATCGCCTTCTCGTGCGACCGGCGCTTCTGGCGCAACTGGCTGGCCGCAATCTGGCTCGGCGCGCTCGGGCTGTTCGGTGTCCTGATGTGGGGCGGCGTGCTCGGCATGAGTTTTGTCGAAACCAATCTATGGGGCGGCCTGCCGCTCACGCTCATTCTGTCTGTTGTCGGCATCGTCGTGGCCTTCCCATTCTCGATACTTTTGGCGTTGGGCCGGCGTTCGCACATGCCGGCCATGCGCGCGGTCTGCGTGACCTATATCGAGCTCATTCGCGGCGTTCCGCTGATCAGCCTGTTGTTCATGGCGTCGTTCATGCTGCCGCTTTTCCTGCCGACGGGGATGAAGTTCAACGCCCTGTTGCGCGCCCAGGTCGCGATCGTCATGTTCACGGCCGCCTATTTGGCCGAAGTCATCCGCGGCGGCTTGCAGTCCATTCCCAAGGGCCAGTACGAGGCGGCTTCGGCCATTGGCCTTGGCTATTGGCTGTCGATGCGCAAGATCGTCCTGCCCCAGGCCATCCGCGCGGTCATTCCGCCGATCGTCAACACGTTCATCGGCATGTTCAAGGATACCTCGCTCGTCGCGATCGTCAGCCTGACCGACCTGCTTTTGGCGACCAGGCAGGCGATCTCGGATCCAAATTGGCGCGCGTTCTTCGTCGAAGGTTATATCTTCATCGCCCTGATCTACTTCGTGTTCTGTTTCTTCATGTCCCGCTACAGCCAGCACCTCGAAATCCAGCTTCGTTCCGGATCCAGGCGCTAGGAGGGGGAAAATTCATGGCCGAGCCGCCCATCATCAAACTTGCCGCCGTCAACAAATGGTTTGGCCAGTTCCATGTTCTCAAGGACATCGATCTCGAGGTCGCCAAGGGCGAACGGATCGTCATCTGCGGGCCGTCGGGTTCGGGCAAGTCCACGCTCATCCGCTGCATCAATCGGCTGGAGGAGCACCAGCAGGGACAAATCATCGTCGATGGCATCGAGCTGACGAACGACGTGAAGCAAATCGAGGCCATCCGGCGCGAGGTCGGCATGGTGTTTCAGTCGTTCAATCTGTTCCCGCACCTCACGGTCCTGGAAAACCTCACGCTCGCACCCATCTGGGTGAAAAAATTGCCGAAGAAAGAGGCCGAAGAGTTGGCCATGGCCTATCTCAATCGCGTCCAGATTCCCGAGCAGGCGGCCAAGTACCCGGGCCAATTATCGGGCGGCCAGCAGCAGCGCGTGGCGATTGCCCGGGCTTTGTGCATGAATCCGAAGATCATGTTGTTCGACGAACCGACCTCCGCTCTCGATCCCGAGATGATCAAGGAAGTGCTCGACGTCATGGTCGAGCTCGCGGGCTCGGGCATGACGATGCTGTGCGTAACCCACGAGATGGGTTTCGCGCGCACGGTGGCGAACCAGGTCATTTTCATGGACAAGGGTGAAGTCGTCGAGCGGAGCCCACCCGAGGAATTTTTCAATCGACCAAAATCCGAACGGACGAAGCTGTTCCTTTCGCAGATTTTGCATCACTAGGATCGGCGCAAAGTTATCCTAGGCCAGACTTGACGGCGCCAATCGCGCGCCTCAAAATTGGCAATCAGTGCCGGGCCCCTCTGGCGGTGCGAATGCGCCGCGATGTCGGCGCTGTTTGATGGCCATTATGCTTCATTGGAGGGCGCCCCTTGGATTTCCTAGATCCCTTTATTTTTGGAACTTTTCTCGGCAAGGAAGCCTGGTTCTGGCTGGTCTTTCTCGCCATCGTAGTGACGCTTCTATTCCTCGATCTTGGCCTGCTCCATCGTTCGAGTCGCGAAATCGGAGTTCGCGAGAGCGTTCTTCTGTCTGCCGGTTACATGGCCATTGCCTTGGCTTTCGGCGGCTGGGTGTGGGCTGAGCTCGGCCCCGAGGCGGGCCTTGAATACCTCACCGGCTATCTCATCGAATGGAGTTTGTCGGTCGACAATATCTTCGTGATGGCGCTGATTTTCGGCTTCTTCGCCATCCCGCGGGAATATCAGTACCGCGTGTTGTTCTGGGGCCTTCTGGGCGTCATCGTGTTCCGCGCCGTGCTCATCGGCGTCGGCGCCGCATTGGTGCAGGAGTTTTCCTGGATCCTTTACGTCTTCGGGGCATTTCTCGTGTTCACGGGCATCAAGATGCTGGTGCGGGGGGATCACAAGCCCGATCTAGCGAACAATCCGCTGTTGAAATATCTGCGTGGGCATATGCGGGTGACCGAGACGCTTGAGGGGCATCGCTTTTTCGTGCGCAAGCCCGACCCCGCTCGCCCGGGCAAGACATTGCTTTATGCGACGCCGCTGTTCTTGTGTCTCATGCTGGTCGAGGGTGCGGACCTGGTGTTCGCGGTCGATAGCGTGCCGGCGATTTTTGCCGTCACGACCGATCCGTTCATCGTTTATACGAGCAATATTTTCGCGGTTCTGGGGCTGCGTGCACTGTACTTCGCGCTCGCTGCGGCCATTCACCGCTTCCGTTACCTTGAGAAAGCGCTTGGCCTCATTCTCGTGTTCGTTGGGGGAAAGATCTTCTTCGCCGATATTCTCGGGAAAATTCCCACCGAAATTTCGCTCGGCGTGACCATCGGCCTGCTGGCCGGCGGGGTTGCGTTCTCGCTCGTCAAGACCCGGAGCGAGCGAGGCTAGGGCTTACGGAACGGCTGGCGGGAATTCCACGCGCCGGCCGCGGCGCCGACCATGTTGTACGCGTCGTGTCTAATGTCTAAGGCCATGGAAGAGATCGACCAAGGCCAGCCGCACCGCGGTCGATCAGGCCTTCTCGAACAATGATCTGGGAAAGTCGGCGAAGGTCTTGGCGCCGTTTGCGGTGACGACGAAAGTCTCGCTCACGACAAGGCCATACTTGTCCAGCCAGAGGGCGGGGATGCAATGGAAGGTCATGCCTTCCTCGAGAACGGTCTTGTCGCCGGCGCGGAACGAACAGGTCAGTTCGCCCCAGGTCGGGGGATAGCCGATGCCGACCGGATAGCCAATGCGGGAATCCTTCTCGAAGCCGTACCTGGCGATGGTCCGCTTCCAGGCGGCCTCGAGTTCCTCGCAGCGCGCGCCGGGCTTCGCGGTTTCAAGCACCGCGTTCAGGCCTTCGGCGATGACGCGCGTGGTCTCGGTCAATTTCGCGGGCGCCGCGCCGATATGCACGCAGCGCGATAGCGGCGAGTGATAGCGATGCCGGACGCCGCCCATTTCGATGTAAAAAATCTCCCCGCGCTCGAGCGGAGCGTCGGTCCACGATAGATGCGGCGCCGAGCACAACTCGCCCACCATGGCGTTCGGCGGCTTGCAGGGAAATGTACCGCCGTGCTCGGGCGTGCCGCCGGTGGTGACCTTGTACAACTCGGCCATCACGTCGCATTGCCGAACCCCAGCCTCGGCCTTGTCGATTGCGGCCTGCATGGCGGCGCCCGCGATGCGTCCGGCCTGCATCATGAATTCGATTTCGCGCGCCGATTTCCTCATGCGGGCCCAATTGACCAATAGGAACGCATCCTCGAATCGGGCGTTGGGCAGGCCGTGGGTCAAAATCTCGTGCCAGCGCGCGGTGTAATAATACTCGTCCTTTTCGACGCCAATGCGCGATTTGTCCCATTTGCGGTCCTTGACGAGCTGAACCAGAAGCTCGATCGGGTGGCGTTCGGCGGAGGCGACATAGCCATCGGGATAGGGAACGACGTTCTCATCCTTGACGAAGGCGGTGAACTTGGCGCCGACCGCATCCATCTTGCGCACGAAAATGAGGGGCTCTTCGATGTCGCGGGCGACCACGACCATCTGCGGGGTGTAGAAGGACCAGCCGTCATAGCCCGTGAGATAGAACTGGTTCGCCGGGCTGGCCACAAGCAGCACGTCGAGGCCGCGGGCGGCCATGCTTTTCTTCGTGCGGGCGATTCGTTCGAGGTACTCGGAGCGTTCGAACAGCGTCATGGCGCGACTCCTGGGCGCGCGGCGAATTTAGCCGCGAACCACGATGTGGGGTGGTATGAGGCCGTTCAGGCGCGGATCGTCGAACACCAGAACATCCTGGCGCACCGGCACGAAACCGACCTTCTGGTAATTCGGCAAGGCGCGGGGGTGGTCGAAATTATTGGTGTTCACCAGCAGGCGGCGCGGTTGGTGGCGCCACGCGGCCTCGGCCGCCCAGCCCAGGAGGTAACGCCCCAGGCCCTGCCCCACGAATTCGGCCACGAGGCCGAAATAGGCAAGCTCGATATCAGGCGACTTGCGGCGGTCGAGTTCGGCATAGCCCGCAGGCACGCCGCCGACATAGAGGACGTAAATTTCGACGTCTTCGTTGCCGATGATGGCGCCCAATTGTTCATCCGTCATGGCCCGGCGCTCATACCACAGATGCGATTCACCCACCGTGTTGTAGAGATAGCGATAGAACGACACGGTCATGGGATCGGCACGCATCAGCGCGATCTTGCGCCCGCGCGGCGCGGGCGGAGCCGGGCCCGGCGCTTCCGACATTTCAAGATAGGTGATGGTCATGCGTAGCTTGCCCTCGGGCAAGGGCGCTTCGTCGCGGACGGCGCGCTCGCCGCCGATCACGGTGATGCCGGTGAAATCGCGGATGATCACGTCTGGACGGGGGTATCGGTACGCGCGCCCCACTCGCTCCACGAGCCGTCGTAAACGGCGATATCGGGCCGTCCGGCGAGGTAGAGGCCGAGCGCCAGAGCCGAGGCCGTGATCCCGGAGCCGCAGCTCGTGACGATGGGTTTCGCGAGGTCGATTCCGACCGCCTCGAAAAGCCGGCGCAATTGCGCTTGCGACAGCAGAGTGCCGGTCTTGGGGTCGATCAGCTCGTTATAGGGTAGGTTGCGCGCGCCGGGGATGTGCCCCCCCCGCACTCCGGGGCGCGGCTCTGGCTCGGCGCCGGTGAATCGACCGCGTGCCCGGGCATCAAGCACCTGCTCGGCCTTGGTCGCGAGATTCGCGCGCATCTGATCGAGATGGCGAATGAGCGAACGGTCGGGGCGTGCCGTGAACCGTCTCGGCAGGGGATCGGCCTTGCCGCTTTGCGTGGCCCGGCCCTCGCCAAGCCATTTCGGCAAGCCGCCGTCGAGCACGGCGACATGGGTGTGGCCCATGGCGCGGAGCATCCACCAGGCGCGCGCCGCGCTGAACAGCCCCATGCCGTCATAGCAGACAACGCGGTCGCCATCGCCTATGCCGAGGGCGCCGACTTGCGCGGAAAATTGCTCGGGCGCGGGAAAGGTATGGGGCAGGGGAACGGAGGCGTCGGAGATCGCGTCGATGTCGAAATACACCGCGCCGGGAATATGGCGTTCCAAGTATTCGGCCTTGGGGTCGCGCTTGTGCTGTGGGAGATACCAGGAGGCGTCGAGGATTCGCAAATCCGCCGCGCCAAGTTCGGTCGCGAGAAAATCCGTCGATACCAAGGCGGCGGTTTTTGCCATGGATTGCCTCCTTCAGCCGGCCTCGAAGGGAATGGCGATGGGCGCACGAGCATCAGCGAGCCAGCGCGGCAGCGGTAGTTTTTTCTCGCGCAGAAAAGTCGGATTGAACAACTTGCTTTGATAGCGCGTGCCGTAATCGCACAACACCGTGACGATCGTATGGCCCGGCCCCAACGCCTTGGCGAGGCGGATCGCGCCGGCGACGTTGATGCCGCTGGACGCGCCCAGGCAGAGCCCCTCGTGCTCCATCAGGTCGAACACGATGGGAAGGGCTTCTTCGTCGGGAATTTGAAAGGCCATGTCTATCGGGGCGTCCTCGAGATTCTTGGTGATGCGTCCCTGACCGATGCCTTCGGCGATGGAAGAGCCTTCGGATTTGAGTGCGCCCGTCGTGTAATAGCTGTACAGCGCCGCGCCCATGGGATCGGCGAGGCCGACGCGAATGGCCGCATTTTTCGATTTGAGAAACATGCCGGTTCCGGCAAGCGTGCCGCCGGTACCGACGGCGCATATGAATCCGTCGATCTTGCCCGAGGTTTGACGCCAGATTTCAGGACCGGTGGTTTCGAAATGGGCGCGCCGATTGGCCTGGTTGTCGAATTGTTGTGCCCAGATCGCGCCGTTTTTCTCGCTTTTGGCGAGGCGCCGCGCGATGCGTTCGGAAATGTGGACGTAGTTGTTTGGATTTTTGTAGGGCACGGCTGGAACTTCGACCAATTCGGCGCCGAACAGGCGCAGGGCGTCCTTTTTTTCCTGGGACTGGGTGTCGGGGATGACGATGACGGTGCGATAGCCGCGCGCGTTTGCGACGAGGGCGAGCCCGATGCCCGTGTTTCCGGCGGTGCCTTCTACGATCGTGCCGCCGTGGCGAAGCACGCCCCGTTCCTCGGCATCCTTGACGATGAACAGGGCGGCGCGATCCTTGACCGATTGGCCGGGATTCATGAACTCAGCCTTGCCGAAAATTTCGCAGCCCGTAGCCTCGGAGGCGCGCCGCAAGCGAATGAGCGGGGTATTGCCGATGGCGTCCGGAAAATCGCTGCGCGTGTCCATGATGTTCCTTGGACGGTCCTGAGTTTATGCCCGTGAAGCTAGTTCGCGCGCGGCGACCGATCAAGCAGCCCCCCAGCGTCGGCGAAGATCGTCGCGGTTCAACATGAGCCATTGCAGCGGGATGATCGTGGCCGCGTCGCAAACCCGTCCCGTCGCGATGAGTTCGAAGCCATCAAGCAGAGGCAGGGCCTCGACCCGGATATCCTCTTGCTCGTCCGCCAGGCCGTGGATGCCGCCCACGCCAGTTGCATCCACCTGGCCGACATAGACCTTTACCCAATGGCTCATGCCGCCGGGGCTGGCGAGATAATCGGCAACCGGTTCGAGGGCGCGCACTTCGAGCCCCGCTTCTTCCTTCGTCTCGCGCCGTGCGACCGCTTCGGGTTCTTCGCCGGGCTCGATGATGCCCGCGACCAATTCGACCAGCCAAGGGCCGCGTCCGGCGGCATAGGCGCCGGCGCGGAACTGCTCGATCAGCACCACCTCATCGCGCACCGGATCGTATGGCAGCACGGCGACCGCATGTCCGCGTTCGAAGACCTCGCGCGAAAAGACCTCGCTCCAGCCACCGGCGAATAATTTGTGCCGGAGGCGATAGCGGTCGATGCGGAAATAGCCTTGGAACGGAGTGGATTTTTCAACGATCTCCACGTCGGTGCGCATGAGGCGGGGCGCGCCCGCGACCTTGCGGTCCATGTTTGTGCTCTTGGTTAAGACGTTGAGCTTCGGACGGCGAGATTTAGACGCTGGAATCGTAGCTGGTGATGGCGGCGCTCGCGATAGCGTCCCAATCCATCTCGATGCCCAGGCCGTTGCCTTCGGGCGCGCGCACCAAGCCTTTGGCATCGGGGCGGATGACGGTCTTGGCGCCGTACTCGAGCGCGGAATAGGGATAGGGTTGCTCGAAATAGGCGGTTCTGCCGAGCCCGAGCATGAGGTGAAGATTGGTGGCTTGCACGGGCGTGTAGCCCCAGCTTTGGAGTTCGGCCGGCAAATTGTGGGCTTCGGCCAGGGCGACGGCCTTCGCCGCTTCCCCGATTCCGCCCATTCGCGTCGCAGCGACCCGCAATGCGCTCCAGCACCCCATCTCCAAGGCACGTGCGAGAATCGGCAAGGCTAAGATGCTGTTGCCCGCCGGCAGGATCGGCAGCGAGGTGCGGCGGCGAAGCTCGGCATATCCCGCCAAATCGACATCGGGCATCGGTGCCTCGAACCAAGCGTAGTCCAATTCCTCGAGGCGGTGCGCCATGCGCAACGCCTCCTCGCGGCTATAACGCTGCTCGACGTCAAGCATCAGGCGCAGACCCTTGGAGCCATGCGCCTTGTGCACCGCCTCCACCAGCTGCACATCCTGCGCGTAATCGCAAAAGCAATGGAACTTGATGGCCGTGTACCCAAGTTCGAGGATTTCCGCCACGTGATCGACATAAGCTTGCGGGTGATCGAGGGTATTGGTGCTGGCATAGGCGGGAATGGTTTCCCGCGCGCCGCCGAGCATTTTCCAGATAGGCAGTCCGGCATGCCGACCGGCGATGTCCCAAAGCGCGATATCCATCATGCCGAGCGCCTGGCTCGATGCGCCGCCGCCCTCGTGCAAAACATGCGCCCGAAGGGGGGCGCGGTCGAGAGCGTTGCGGCCCAGAAGGGCGGGAGCCAAGAGGCGCAAGGTTTCGGCGAGCGTTGCATCGAAGCCGAGACCGCCATAGGTCATTTCGGCGCCGATGCCTTCCAATCCGCCCTTGGTCGTGACGCGCAGCAGGGTGAGCGTCACGAATTGCGGTTTCATGTCATGCGCCCAGCGATAGCGCTCGACGGGTGGGCCGACGGCGTACGCGCGGACGCGGTCGATCGTCAGCGCGTTCATTCAGGTGGTCCTCGGCATGGCAAGGCCAAGCTCGCGCGCATAGCCGCCAAGTTTGGCCCAAGTCGCGGCCAGGACCTCGATGCCGTTCTGACGTTGTAGGCGGCGCGCCGCGGCGGCGCGCTCGCCCGGTATGCGGATCTCGGTCGTGCCCGGTGCCTTCCTCGATGCCTTGATTTGCGCAAAATAGCGTTCGCAGCCCGCGACGAACGCCGCCGGGTCGCCGAATGCGGCGGGATCCCAGGCGTGGACGAAATGGCCCTGCGACTGAGTTTCGCCGTCGTGTTGCCAGCCGCCGAGATCGAGTCCGACACCCGAACCGGAAAGCGGGCCGCAAAGCAGTGCCACCGCCAAGCCGAGGCCGAAGCCCCTATGTTCGGCCATGGGTGCTATGGCGCCTTTGCGGATGGTGGCGGCGTCGGTCGTGGCAACCCCATCCGGTCCCACGCCTGCGCCGGGTGCCAGTTGCTCGCCGTGATAGGCCGCCTGGCGCACGCGCGAGGACGAGTAGGCGCTGGTCGCCATGTCGTGAACGAAAGGATCGCTGCCCGCACGCGGAAAGGCGAAGGCGAGGGGATTGGTCGACATCACGCGCTCGGTGCCGCCGTGCGGATGGACGAGCGGGGGGCCGGACGTCATGACCAAGCCGATGAGGCCCTGCGCCGCCAAGCGCTCGGCATAGGCACCGATCATGAAAATATCGGTTGAATTGCCGATGGCGACCGTGGCCGTGCCGCTGGCGCGCGCCTTTGCGGTTGCGATCTCGACCGCCATGAGCGCTGCCGGCTGGCCGAAGCCGCGCTGGCCGTCGATGAGCGCGGTCGAGGCGGTCTCGCGCGCAAGACGCGGCCGTGCCCGACCGTCTATGAGGCCGCGCTTGAGGCTGTCCACGATGTAATAGAGATAATCGACGCCTTGGGGACCGACGCCCTTCAGATCCGCCTCGACGAAGATTTCCGCTGCGTCGCGCGCGTTTTCCTCCGATGCCCCCGCTGCCGCAAGAAGTGCTTGGGCGAAATGCAGGAGATCGGTTTCGGCAACGCGGATGGTGGGACGCATGGCTGGTTCCTGAATTCGATGGCTAACTTAGTCGAGTTGCATCCGCGCAGCGCAAGCGCCGGGCGGCGTCGCGATCAAGCGATGAGCCGGTTAGGCGCTAAGGATGGCCGCGATCACTAGGGCGATCAAGGCGCAGAGCATGATGAAGTGGATTCGGGCAAGTTGGCGCGCCGCGCGTGGGCGCTCGCCCTGGCCCATGGCGGTTTCCATCCGGCGGTACGGCACGAGATAGGCGTAAATCAGGAGGATATTCGCGAGCCAGCTTGCCAAATGCTTGAGATGGATATTGCCATTGGGCGAAGCGGTTTCCGTCGCGATCATGTAGTAGCCGCTCGCTGGCAGCACGAGCGCCGCGGTGATGAGCCATGGTAGGAAATATTGGAATGCCCGGCGCCAAAGCGGCAGGCGCACGCCGGGATCGACGCTCGCGGCTGCTGGGCGCATGACAAAATACATAAAGCATATGCCGCCTATAAGCACCGCGACCGCCAGCGTATGCAGGGTGGCGGCAACCGTCATCGCTTCATCCTTTCTAAGATTGAGTACCTATAAAACCTAAGGATATTTCTTTTGGGAGGCAAATGAGTTGACCGGGGATCGTCCGATTCGGGACATCTTCCGATTCGGGGCGTCGCCCGATTCAGTGGAAGTCCCGTGAGGGGAAATCAGCAGCGTCGAGCGCGCCGGACGGTGACGTGGTCGGCCGAGCGGCTTGCCCTTGGGTCTGACGCACCTGGCCCGCGCGGGAGAACGCGCTGTTTGCGGACTCGCTTTCACCGGCAAGACCGGCATCGGCAAGCTCGGCGAGATGGCCGGTTAAATCGGCGAGCGTCTCGGCGATCACGTGCGTCACGATGCCCTCGCGCTGCACGCGTCCGGCGACCGACAAGAGGCGCGCGCCCAGGACGACGGCGCGATACCGCTCGAAGGTGTCGGGCCAAACGATGACATTGGCGATGCCGGTTTCGTCCTCGAGGGTGGCGAAGATCACGCCATTGGCGCTGCCGGGGCGCTGGCGCACGAGCACGATGCCGGCGACGCGCGTTCGCCGACCGGACTCGATGGCGGCGAGATGCGCGCACGGCACGATGCCGTCGCGGTCGAGGCGCGCGCGCAAAAGCGTCAGCGGATGGGCGCGTAGACTGAGGCGGAGGCTGGCGTAATCGGCCATGATCTGTTCACCCATGGTCATTGCAGGCAGCAGGGCCATGGCGGGCAGTTTGGTCGGGGCGACAAGCTGGGTCGTCGGCTCGTGCGCCTCATCCTCGATCCTGGACAAGAGCGGCAAGGGCGAGGCCCCAAGCGCCTTGATGGCCCATAGCGCCTGGCGGCGATCGAGGCCCATCGAACGGTAGCTGTCGGCGCGTGCTAGATTTTCAAGCACTGCAAGCGTCAGGCGCGCGCGCAGCCATAGCGCGCGCGGATCGCGGTAGCCCGCGCCGCGCGCGGCCAGAAGGCGGCGGGCATCGGCCTCGGCGAAACCCTTGATCTGCCGCAAGCCCAGGCGCAGGGCGGGGGAAGCGCACTGGGGGGAGGTTTCGAGCGTGCAGTCCCAAGCGGATGCGTTGGCATCGATGGGTAGGACCTCGACGCCGTGTTCGAGAGCGTCGCGCACGATCTGGGCGGGGGCGTAGAAGCCCATCGGCTGACTGTTGAGCAAGGCGCAGGCGAAGGCCGCTGGATGACGGCATTTGAGCCAAGCCGAAACGTAAACCAGCAGAGCGAAGCTCGCGGCGTGGGATTCGGGAAAGCCGTATTCGCCGAAGCCCTCGATTTGGCGAAAACAGCGCTCGGCGAACGCACGGTCGTAGCCGCGCGCGGTCATGCCTTCGATCATCTTGGCGCGGAAGATGTGAATCTGCCCCGTCTTGCGGAAACTCGCCATGGCACGGCGCAACCGATCGGCCTCCGGAGGAGTGAAACCGGCGGCGACGATGGCGATGCGCATGGCTTGTTCCTGGAACAGAGGCACGCCCAAAGTTTTGCCCAAGACTTGGCGCAGCTCCTCCGAGGGCAGCTCGACGAGCTCCTCGCCGTTGCGGCGCCGGAGATAGGGATGAACCATGTCGCCTTGAATGGGGCCCGGGCGCACGATCGCGACCTGGATCACCAAATCGTAGAAATTGCGCGGTTTCATGCGCGGCAGAAAACTCATTTGCGCCCGGCTTTCGACCTGGAAGACGCCGATCGAATCCGCCCGGCACAGCATGTCGTAAACCGCCGGATCCTCGGCCGGCAGGGTGGCGAGGCTGAGGCGCTCTCCGGTCTCGGCCTCGATCGATGCGAAGGCCTTGCGGATGCACGTCAGCATGCCGAGTGCAAGGATATCGATCTTAAGAATTCCAAGCATGTCGAGATCGTCCTTGTCCCATTCGATGAAGGTGCGATCGGCCATGGCGGCGTTGCCTATGGGCACGACTTCCTCGAGCGGGCCGCGGGTGATGACGAAGCCGCCGACGTGCTGGGACAGGTGGCGGGGAAAACCGATCAGGGCGCGCGCCAAGTCGATGGCCGTGCCAAGGCGCGGATCGGTCGGATCGAAGCCGGTTTCGCGCAGCCATTCGGGGCGGATGGCGTCGCCGCTCCAGCCCCAGACCGTGCCTGCGAGTGCGCCGGTCATGTCCTCCGACAGGCCCAGGGCCTTGCCCACGTCGCGGATGGCGCTGCGCGCCCGGTAGCGGATGACGGTGGCGGCGATGCCGGCGCGCTCGCGGCCGTATTTGGCATAGATGTACTGGATCACTTCCTCGCGCCGCTCGTGCTCGAAATCGACGTCGATATCGGGTGGCTCGTTGCGCTCGGCGGAGACGAAACGCTCGAACAGCAAATCCAGCCGGCTGGGATCGACCGCAGTGATACCCAGGCAATAGCAGATTGCGGAATTGGCCGCCGAACCTCGGCCTTGGCACAAAATCTTGCGCTCGCGCGCGAAGCGCACGATGTCGTGCACGGTGAGGAAATAGGGCGCGTAGCCGAGCGTGCCAATGAGGCGAAGCTCGTATGCGATCTGGGCTTGCACCTTGGGCGGTATCTCGCCGCCATAGCGCGCGTGCGCGCCGGCTAGGGTTTCGCGCTCGAGCGTCTGTTGCGGGGTTTCGCCAGCCAGGGTCTCGGTCGGATACTCGTAGCGCAGATCGTCGAACGAAAACCGGGTGCGCGCGCCAATCTCCGCCGTGCGCGCGATCGCATCCGGATGGTGGCGGAACAGTCGCGCCATCTCGCCTGGTGCCTTCAGGTGGCGCTCTTCATGGGCGAAAAGCAGGGACCCAGCGCGCTCGATCGTCGTGCCCGCACGGATGCAGGCGAGCGCGTCTTGGAGCGCGCGCCGGCCGGGTATGTGGGCGTGAACGTCATTGGTTGCGAGCAGGGGCACGCCGTGCCGCGCCGCCAAGTCGGCGAGGGTGGCCAGGCGCCGGTTGTCGTCGCCCTGGTAGAGGCGGTGACCCACAAGATAGCAGCGATCGCCCACGGCCGATTTCCATTCGGCGAGCGTGCGCTCGGCGAGCGACCGATCACCGGGCAACCAATCACCGGGCGAATCGGGGGGCAGGATGGCGATGATTTGGCCTTCGGCGTGATCGAGCGCGTCCCTGAGATGGAGGGCACAGGCACCCTTTTCGGCGCGCCTCTGGCCGAGAGTCAGCAAACGACAAAGTCGCCCATATGATTTTCTATCAATGGGATAACATAGAATACTAGTGCTATCTATGAGGTCGAGTCGGACGCCCGGAACCAGGCGTAACCCGGCTGCCTTGGCCGCGCCGTGCATGCGCACCGCACCGGCCAGGGTGTTGCGGTCGGTGACCGCGATGGCGTCGTGGCCCAGGGCCTTGGCAGCCTCAACCAATTCTTCGGGGTGGGACGCGCCACGGAGGAAGGAAAAATTGGTCGAGACCTGCAACTCGGCATAGCGCGCCATGCGCGCGCATCAGCCGAATAGGCCGTGCAGGAACCAGGCGGGAGCGGCGCCCGGACGGTACAACCCATGCCGGTAGAGCCAGAAGCGCCGGCCCTCGGTGTCCTCGACCCGGTAGTAATCGCGGGTCGCGGCGCCTTCGTCCGCAGCAGCCGCGCGCGTGGGGGCGCGCGCATCGTCCGGAGAATCGGAGGACGAATCGGGAAACAAGCCGGGTGCGGTCTTGGAGGTGTTGCGCGCGGCGGGCGTGCGCCACCATTCGGGCGCGATGCGTTCGGGTCCGTCGGCGCGCGCGATCCGGTGCAGCACATTGCGCCAGCGGAACATGACGGGCGGATCGTCCGGCACGGGGGCCACGGCATCGACTTGTTCGGGGGGGTCGAATAGGCGCACGGGCCGCGGTCCCCGCGCCGGCCAGGGCGCGGGGCGGCGCGCCGCGGCGGCGAATGGCGGGCGGCGCGCGACGGCGCGTTCGGGCAGGTGGCTATCCACCGGTGCCAAGCGCGCCACGGCGCCCGCGCCTAGACGATTGTCCAGGCGGTCGACGAGGGGAGCGAGTACGTCGAGCCCACCACGCGTAGCGGATGAAACCCCGCCATACACGGCAAGATGCGTGGTCTGAGCGGCGGCGAAAGCCTCGGTGAGCGGTGCTGCGAGCGCGATCACGTCGGCGCCGAATCCGGGATCGAGATGATCGAGCTTTTCGGCGAAGAGGCGCGCGAGATGGCGGGTATCGGTCGAGGGTCGGCTGGTGCCAACGCTGGCGGTGGCGACCGTGCCGTCGGTGCGATAGAGCGCGAAATCGAGCCGCCGTGCCCCGTGCCCCCGTTCAGCCAGGCGCGCGCACAACCGGCCGAGCAGGTCAGCGAGAACGGCTTCGATGGCCTCGCGCGCACGCACGGGCTCGGCGAAGGCGCTGCGCACTCGATCCGGGGCGGCGGGTTGATGGGGGGCGAGGGGTTCGAAATCGCGCCCGAAGGCCTGGTCGAGGCGGCGCGCAACGCCCGGGCCGAAGCGCGTCGTCAGGGCCGCGCGTGGCAGGGCAGCGATATCGGCGATGCGCCGCAGGCCGAGCCGGCGCAATTCCTCGACATGGGCCGAAGATAGCCGGAGAGCCGAGGTGGGCAGGGGGCCGAGAGCGGCGGCGAGCATGGTCCCTTCGTACGAGCCATCGCCGAGCAGGGTGGGATTGGCCGCGCCGAACCGCGCAAGCGCCCAGGCGGCGCCGGGCGTGTCCGCCACCGCCACGCGCGCGGCGAGGCCGAAGCGTGCCATGCGTTCAAGCAGATCGCGCGCGAGCGCGTCTTCGCCGCCGAACAAATGGCCGCAGCCCGCGATCTCGAGGAACAGGCCGTCCGCGCCGTCGGAGGCGACCCAGGGGGTATAGCGACCGCACCATTCGGCCAGGAGTAAGAGCGCGCGCGCGTCCTCGACCGGCTCGGTCGGCAAGGTCAGCAGACCCGGCACGAGCGCCTGGGCGTCGGCGAGCGTCATGCCCGGCGTCATCCCCGAACTTTCGGCGCGCGCGTTCGCCGCGGCGACGAGCAACCGCCCGCCCTCTGCCCGCGTAATGACGAACGGCCTAGCCCGCCAGAGCGGCCGCGTGCGCGTGGCGCGATCCGTCGCGAAGCGCGGCAACCACAGCGAAAGCACCCGTCTCATCGTCTCTCTCCACCATCCAGCCGCGCGGCGCTCCGCCACGGCAACGCAAAAGCTCGATCCGCCAGCGCACGGCCCCCGGCCCGCCCCAGGCGCACGAAGCGCTCGGCGCGCTTTGCACATGCCAGCGCGTGACGGCGGTGGCGCGCGCTTGCGCCGCGTCGTCCTTCGCCGCCTCGCGCAGCACCAGGGCCAAGGCGCCGCCTTCCTCGGCCGCAAGCTGCAGCCTGCGCGCGGCGACGAGGTCGAGTTGCCCCACTTCCGCGGCGACCGCTGCGGGGCCGCGCGTGCGCAAGGTTTCCTCAAGCGCCCAAATGAGATTCCGGTGCCCGGCGCCCCTCTGTTCGGAGATGGGCCGGCCGGGAGTGCGCGCGCGCACCGCGAGCAGGCGCGCGGTCCAGGCGCCGGCACCTTCGGGTCCGAAGGTGTGCAAACCGGGCGGATAAAGCCCGCCGCGCGCCGAAAGCCACAGCACCGGTCCCGCATGGCGCGCCGAGAGCAGGGCAAGCAGATGGGCGGTAAAGGCTAGCGGCGCGCCGTCAGCCTTGTCGCCGAGAATTTCGTGCAAGCAGCCGCGCGGCAGTCCGCCCCAAGGCAGATGGCGGTCGATTTCGACGATGCCCAGCGCGACCGTGCCGTGCCGGGCGCCGCAGCCCCCGAGTGCATCGATTTGGCGGCGCAGGCTGCGAAGGACGGCCCGGTCCGGGCGCCGTTTCGCTGGCTGCGCGGCGAAGCCATGCGTTCCGCTCACGGCATGTTCGTTCCGATGGCTCCGATGGTCCATGTCCCAATGGTCCATGTCCGCGCGCATGTCTTGTGCTCACATCATAACGTTCGCGTTTTGTTCGTTCTGTGTTTGTTCTAATGCACAGAAGCGCCTCTGTCAAGTCGCCTAAGATGCTATAAAATCTACCAATTCATGGGTTCAACGACGCGCGCCAGGCGGGTTTCCAGCCAGCGCGACACCTGCAAAGCCTCGTGATCGCGGAGATAGCGCCCGACGATCTGAATGCCCACGGGCAATGTCACGGTCTGAGGCTGCTTGAGCGTGGGCTTCAGCGTCACGGTGCCCGTAGTGAAGGCGATGGTCGGCACGTGCAGGATCGTCCATAGACGGTTGAACACCGAGCGGCTGACCGCCTCCTCAAGCAATTGCGGCAGGCACTCGGCGCTAGGGGTAATGAACACGTCGATATCGTGCTCCTTGAACAAACCGGCAAGGAGCACGCGCCCGGACTGCGCGGCCTCGAGGGCCTCGAAATAGTGCGCGCGCGACACGCCGAGTCCGTCGCGCACGAGATCGCGCATGGTGTTGCTGAGCCCGCCGGGTTTTTCCTGGAAATATTCATGGGCGAAGGTGCGTGCCGCCTCGTAGCGGATCAATGTCAGGCAATGGTCGTTCATCGCGAACAGCGCCTTTGGCAATTTCACCTCGACGACGCGCGCGGCCTTGCCGAGCGAGGCGCGCGCGGCCTCAAGCGTTTCCCAAATGACCGGCTGGGCCTGGCGCTTTTCCCAGCCGGTGAAAAAGCCAATGCGCGGTGTGCGCCCGGGCGCGCCCATGCCGAAGCGCCCATCGCCCGTCAGCACCTGGCCGAGCAGGGCGACATCGTCGATCGCGCGCGCGAAATGGCCGAGATGGTCGAGCGCGGGCGCGAGATTGTGCACGCCGGTGGTGTTGAATATTCCGTAACTCGGCATGTAGCCGATCGGCCCGCAGAACGCTGCCGGCCGGATGATCGACCCACCCGTTTGGCTGCCGAAGGCGAGCGGAACGTGGAAATCGCTCACCGCGGCCGCCGAGCCCATCGATGAAAACGCGGTGCTGCGCGTCGGGTCGTGGGGATTGACGCTGGGTCCGGTATAATATCCGGCGAATTCCGAGGTCACGGTCTTGCCCATGACGACGGCGCCGGCTTGCCGGGCAAGCGCCACGCACGAGGCGTCCCATTTCGGTCGGTGTTCGCCATACAGCGGCAAGGCGCCGTAGGTCGTCGGCATGTCCTTGGTTTCGATGATGTCCTTGATCCCGATGGGCACGCCCCGCAGCGCACCTCCGGTGACATTGCGTTCGACCCAACGCGCGTTCGCGCGGGCCTGCTCGGCCGCGAAATACTGCCAGGCGCGCACAACGGGTTCGCGCGCCTCGATGCGGGCGATGAGCGCCTCGGTGTATTCGACGACACCGAGTTTTTTGCGGCGGATGAGGGCGGCGGCGGCGCTCGCCGTTAGTCTGTGCAGATCGTCCCGTGCCATGATGCGCTCCCTTTTGGGTTCTTCAACGGGCGGGCTTGTCCCAGGTCCAGTCCTTGAAGCGCTCGCGCAGCGCGGACTTCTGAAACTTGCCCGTCGAGGTGTGCGGAATCTGATCGATGATGGCGATGGCGTCCGGCAGCCACCACTTGGCGAAATGGGGCGCTAGGTAAGCGCGCAAATCCTCGAGGCTCAGGCTGTTTCCTGGCTTGAGCGCGACCGCGGCCAGGGGGCGTTCGTCCCAGCGCGGATGGGGCAAGGCGATCACGGCGGCTTCTGCGACCGCCGGGTGGCCCATGATCGCGTTCTCGAGATCGACCGAGCTGATCCATTCGCCGCCCGATTTGATGAGATCCTTCGTGCGGTCCGACAGCTTCACATAGCCGTCTGCATCCATGGCGACGACATCGCCGGTCTTGAACCAGCCATCGGAGGTCCAGCGATCGCTTTCACCTGGCTGGTTGTGATATCGCGCGGCGACGAAGGGGCCGCGCACCTGCAACTCGCCCATGCTCGCGCCGTCCCACGGTGCCTCGCCGGAATCGTTGACGACGCGCGTTTCGACGAGCGGCAGGGGCAAGCCCTGCTTGGCAAGGTGCGCGATGCGCGCATCGGGCGGCAAAGTGTCGAGCTTGCGCTTGAAGGAATGGATCGCGCCGACCGGGGTGATCTCGGTCATGCCCCAGCCATGCGCGGGGTCGAGGCCGTGCTTGATCAATGCGCGCAGCAGACCCTCGGGTGCCGCCGCGCCGCCGACGAGCGCGCGCAAACCCTTGACCCTCGGCCAACGCCCAGGGTTTTCGTCGAGAGCGCCCACGACGGCGAGCCAGACCGTGGGCACGCCCGAGACCAAGGTCACACCCTCGTCGTTCCACAAATCGAGGAGATTTACCGCGTCGAGATGGGGGCCGGGGAAGACTTGCTTTGCGCCCATCATGGCGCAGGCAAAGGGCTCGCCCCAGGCATTGGCGTGGAACATCGGCACCACGGGCATGACCGCCGAGCGGTGCGAGATCGACAGCATATCGGGCAGCGAGATGGCGAGCGAATGGAGCACGATGGCGCGGTGGGAATAGACTACGCCCTTGGGTTTTCCAGTCGTGCCCGAGGTATAGCAGAGCCCTGCTGCGTCGTTTTCGTTCAATTTTTGCGGCACGTACCCGTCATCGCCCGCGGCGATGAAATCCTCGTAATCGACAGCACCCTCGGGCAATGCCCCCTTGCCCCAGTTCACCACGATCACGCGGTCGAGGCGCACCCGGTCGCGGAATTCGGCAAGCAGGGGCAGCAGCACGTCGTCGATGATGAGGGTTCGCGGCCCGGCATGATCGACGATATAGACGAGATCGTTCGGATGCAGGCGGAGATTGAGCGTGTGCAGCACGCCGCCCGCGCATGGAATGCCGAAATAGGCTTCGAGATGAACCGCGTGATTCCACATGAGCGTGGCGACGGGCTCGCCCGGTTTCACACCCGCCTTCCGCAAGGCGGCGGAAAGGGCACGGGCGCGGCCATGAAACTCGGCATGGCTGTAGCGATGGATGGATTTGTCGGGCCGGCGTGAGACGATTTCGGTGTCGGGAAACAGTCGCCCCGCGCGTTCGAGGATTTGCGCGACCGTCAGGGGAACATCCATCATCGTGGCGCGCATGCGGGTTGTCCTTTTGGCCTTCGGGGCCGTTCGATTCTCGCCATTCTATGGCGGTCGCGCCGCCCCGCGCGAGCCTGTACAGCCCGACCGGCCACGGCCTAAAGTGCCCCCTTCGATACAACACCCTGTTTTCAACACCCTGGGAGGCCCGCAATGGCGGTTACCGTTCAAGTCAATAAACTCACCCACGAAGGCGCGCTCAAGATGCTCGACGCGGCCGTGAAGAAGGCCGAAGCCATGGCCGTGCCCCAGTGCATCGCCATCGTGGACGAGGGCTGCCACATGCTGGCCTACGCGCGCATGGACGGCGCCAAGGTTCTGTCCTTCGACACGGCGACGGCGAAGGCAAAGACCTCCGCCTCCTCGCGCCAGCCCACGGGCAAGACCCCGCCCGAGTACGAGCTCAAGATGGCGATCGCCACCGGCGGCAAGTTCGCGAACCTGAAGGGCGGCTTGCCCATAATCGTGAACGGCCAGTGCCTTGGCGGCATCGGCGTTGGCTCGGGCACCGGCGACCAGGACGTGGAATGCGCGGCCGCAGCATTGGCCGCGATCGGCGCCCAGACGACGTTCTAGGGGCAAGGGCGGCGGCACGCGCGAGGAGGACGGATATGGCGGAAGTGGACGATCGCCTCGCGCGTGCCGCGCGTACCATCTATGACGATCAGCGCGCCAAGCGCCCGATCGGACGCTTGACGGGCGGGCTGCATCCGCGCGATCTAGGCGAAGCGTTCAAGGTTCAAGACGGCGTGATCGCGCGCTATCTCTCGGGCGGGTTCGGAGAGATATCGGGCTGGAAGATCGCGCTGACCAGCAAGGTCCAGCAGCGGGGCTTCCACGTCGATCACCCCTTCGAAGGCGCCATGTTTAGCACGCTCATGCACGCGAGCCCGCACACCCTCAAGGCGAGCGATTACCTTCAGCTCGGCGCGGAATCGGAAATCGTGCTCAGGCTCGATCGCGATCTTCCCGCGTCCGGCGCGCCTTACACGCCCGAGAGCGTGGCCGAGGCGGTTGGCGCCTGCATGGCGGGCATCGAAATCGCGGATCTGCGCGATTTCGCCAAGACCGCGATCGACGCCACGGTCCTGGTCTCCGACAACGCCATGGCGCGCGGCTGTGTCGCCGGGCCGGAAGTTACCGATTGGCGCAAGCTCGACCTCGGCGCCGCGTGCTGCCGGATGATCGTGAACGGCGAAATCGTGGGCGAGGGGCACGGGCGCGACGCGCTCGGCCACCCGCTCGAAGCCTTGACGTGGCTGGCCAATCGCTTGGCCGAGCGGGGGCAACCGCTCAAGGCAGGCCATCTCGTCATGACGGGCAGCCTGGTTGCGGCGCGGGCCTTGGTGCCGGGCGAGGAGTTGGTGACCGCGATCGACGGGCTAGGCGAGGCGCGGTTGCGCGTGACGTAGTTTTTCGGCGATTGGAGATCGTTTCAATCGACAATTTTGGCGATTAGGGGAGGAACGCATGGCAACGCGAACCGAGACGACGGCGGGCGGACACAAGCTGGGCATGGTCCAGCACCCGCGCTTGCCCTTCAAGCTCGAGGAGTACAGGCGGCGCTACGACGTCGTGCTCGACAACATGAAGCGCGCGGGGCTCGACGCCCTGTTCGTGCGCGGGCCCGAGAACATCACGTACCTTACGGGCTATGAAACGCCGGGCTATTACGGTTATCACTGCCTCATCGTCGCGCGCGGCCAGCAGCCAGTGCTGGTCGGGCGCAAGCTCGAACTCACGAACGTGCCTGAGTTTTCCTGGCTCGTCGAAACCGCGCCCGTCGAGGATCACGTCGTGCCGGTCTCGGTTACGGTCGAGACGGCGCGCCGCATGGCCCTCGACGGCAAGCGAATCGGGTTGGAGAAGGGCGGGTTCTTCTTCACCGTCAACGAGTACGAGGCGATCAAGGACGGATTGTCCCGCGCGCGCTTCACCGACGCCACGACGCTTGTCGAGGAAGCCCGGATGATCAAGTCCGAGGCCGAGGTCAAGGTCATCAAGCAAGCGGTCGCGATTGCCGACAAGGCCTGCCTGGCCGGCATCAAGGCCGTGAAGCCGGGCGTGTCGGAGGACCAGATCGCGGGCGCTTTGCACAAGGTTTGGTGCGAACAGGGCGCCGAGTACACGGGCCTGCCCAATTTCATCGTCTCCGGCCGGCGTTCCGGCGCGTGCCACGCGACGTGGCGCGGGCGCAAGATGACGGCGAGCGACCATTGCATCTTCGAAATCGCGGCGTCGAAATACCGCTATTGCGGCGCGGTGTTCCGCACCGCGACCACGGGCAAGGTCCGCCCGCGCGTGCGGAAATTGTTCGATACCACGGTCGAGGCGCTCGAAGCCGTGCTCGGCGCGATTCGGCCGGGTGTCAGTTGCGAATCCGTCAACGAGGTTGGCCACCGCGTCTTCGAGAAGAACGGCTTCGGCGCGCAGCACGTCCATCGCATCGGCTATTCGATCGGTATCAACTATCCGCCCGATTGGGGCGAAGGGCAGATCATCTCGATCCGCAAGGGCGAGAAGCGGTTGTTGCAGCCGAACATGACGTTCCACCTGGTGCCGGGCTGCCTCATCCAGGACGAGATGGGCATCGTCACGTCGAATTCCATCCGCGTGACGCGGACGGGCGTCGAGGTGCTCAACTCGCTTCCCAGGAAATTGTACGAGAAATAACCCCTTCAACCGGGCCGTCTGGCGCCGATCGCGCGCCAGACGGTTTCCGGCCGGGCGGGCATGTCGATGTCCGTCGCGGCGTAATCGCGCAGTGCGTCGATCACCGCGTTCAGAATCGCGGGCGGCGCGCCGGTGGTGCCGCCTTCGCCCGCGCCCTTGACGCCCAAGGGATTGCCCGCGCATGGCACCTCGTGGAAGGCGGTGGCGAATATCGGCATGTCGTCCGCGCGCGGGATGCAATAATCCATGAAACTGCCCGAAAGCAGCTGGCCGTCCGCGCCGTAAACCGTTCGCTCGGTCATCGCCTGGCCGATGCCTTGGGCTACTCCGCCGTGCAACTGGCCGTCGAGTAGAAGCGGATTAATGACCCGCCCGACATCGTTGACGAAGCTGTGGCGCACCAAATCGACCTTGCCGGTTTCGGGGTCGATTTCGACCTCGGCCACCTGGCAGCCATTGGGGAAGGTTTCCTCGGGCTGTTTGTGGTCGATGGCGCCCGATAGCTCCTCGCCCTTGGCGCGGGCGTGCGCGGCCACGTCGTAAAGATGCACGCTCTTGTCCGTGCCCGCGACGCGGAACCGGCCCGCTTGGTATTCGATATCGGCGGGGGTCGCCTCCATCATGTCGCCGGCGAGAATCTTACCCTTCTCGACCATGATGCGCGCGCCGAGCACGACGGCGGACCCCGCCTTGCGCATCGAGCGCGAGGCGGCCGAGCCGTAACCCGCCTTGACGATGGCGGTGTCGCCGATATGGGTGCGCACGTCCTCGAAGGGCAGGCCGAGCTCGGCTGCAAGCACCTGGGCATAGACCGTTTCGTGGCCCTGTCCGCTCGGCCCGGAGCCCACGTATAGATCGAGGCGGCGCGCGGGATCGGCCTTCACCTCGGCGAATTCCGATGGCGCGCCGCCCGCGTTCTCGACGAAATTGCAGAGGCCAATGCCGCGCAACAGCCCGCGCGCGCGCGATTGCGCCTTGCGCGCGGCGAAGCCCTGCCAATCGCCAAGCGCCAGGGCCTTGTCCATGATGGCCTCGAACTCGCCCGAGTCGTAAATCGATCCCGCCTTGTTGTCGTAGGGCATGGCCGAGACGGGCACGAGATTGCGCCGGCGAATCTCCAGCCGGTCGAGCTTCATCTCGTGCGCGGCTTCCTCGATCAGGCGTTCGAGGATGTGACTCGCCTCGGCGCGGCCGATGCCGCGCAGCGCATAGATGGGCGCCATGTTGGTGAGATATCCGCGGATCGTGAAATGGAGCGCGGCGAAGCGATAGGCGCCAGGAATGACGGGACCCATGTGCGCGATCTGGGCGAAGACCGCGCGCGCCGGCACATAGGCGCCCATGTTCCAATCGCTGGTCACATCCAGGGCGAGGAACCGGCCGCTGGCATCGAGGGCGATGGCGCACTCGATCGCGTGGTCGCGTGCCTGGACATCGGTCGTGAAACCTTCGGCGCGATCGCCGATCCAGCGCACGGGCCGACCGAGGCGTCGCGCGGCCAGGGCGACGAGCACGTTCTCGGGCTGGAAAAACCCGCGCGGGCCGAATCCGCCCCCGACATCGCCCATGACCACGCGCACATCGTCCTGCGCCACTCCGAGACAGAAGGAAAGCGTCTCGCGGAAGCGGTGCGCGCCTTGGCCCGAGGCGTAAAGCGTGATGGCACGGCCCGTGACGCTCGCCATGGCCGCGCGCGGCTCGAGATAGGCGCAAATGAGGCGGTTATTGTGCAGCTTGAGGCGCGTCACACGATGGGCCTTGGCGAAGGCCTCGTCGGTTGCCTTGCGGTCGCCGACCGACCATTCGAGCACGCGGTTGCCCGGCGCGCCGTCATGCAGGACCGGCGCGCCCGGTGCGCGCGCGGACGCGGCATCGATGACGGCGGGCAGTGGATCGTAATCGACCGCGATCAGCGCCGCGGCGTCGAGCGCCTGGGCGCGGGTTTCGGCGACCACGAAGGCGACGGGATCGCCGACATGGCGCACCTTGTCCTTGGCGAGGGGGCAATGCTCGGGTTCCGGCATCCGGCTGCCGTCGGAATTCTTTATCTCGTAGCGCGGATCGCGCGTCATCGGCGGCAACGACTTCACGCCCTCGGCCGCCAAGTCCGCGTGGGTCAGAACGGCGAGCACGCCCGGCGCCGCGCGCGCGGCGGCAATATCGAGCGAGCAAATGCGCGCGTGCGCGTGCGGCGAGCGCAGCACCACGGCTTGGGCTTCGTGCGCCAAGCGCACATCCTCGAGAAACCGGCCCTGGCCGCGAAGCAGCCGGTCATCCTCGACGCGGCGAATCGGCTGGCCGATGGCGACGTTCATGGCGGTTCTCCCGTTTGCCGCGAACGCGGCGGGTTTATTGTTTCTTCTCGCGCAGGATGCGTTTGGCCTTGTGCGTGGTGCGCGGCAAAACGCCTTCGTCGAGGACTTCCACGATCACGCGGACATTGAGCGATTTGCGCAGCGCCGCCGAGATGCGTTCGGCGATGTCGGGCGGTGCTGTGCGCGTGCGCTCGACGCGAATCTTGAGGCTCGTGAGGAAGCCCGTCTTGGCATCGGTCGTGTCGGCGTCGAGCACGATGAGATATTCCCCCGACAGGCCCGGCATCGAGCGCACGACGTCCTCGACCGCGCTTGGGAAGACATTGACGCCGCGCACGATCATCATGTCGTCGGCGCGCCCGCGCACTCCGCCGGGAAGGCGCGCATGGGTTCGCCCGCAGGCGCAGGGGCGCGAATCGCGCACCACCACATCGCCCGTCCACCAGCGCACGAGCGGCACGGCCTGTTTGTCGAGATGGGTCATAACCAGGACGCCCGGCTGGCCGTCGGGCACCGGCGCCTCGGTATCGGCGTCGAGAATCTCGGCAATCGCGAAATCCTCGCACAGATGGCCGCCGGCTTGCGCCTCGCATTCCCAGGCGATGGGGTTGAATTCGAGGCTGCCATAGGCGTCGTAGGCCTTGGCGCCCCAACGGTCCTCGATCATCGCGCGCGTCGCGGGAACTTGAGCGCCCGGCTCGCCGCCGAGCGCCAGGCTCTCGACCTTCGAATCGCGTAGATCAAGCCCCATGGCGGCGGCGGTTTCGGCCAAATGAGCGGCGAAGGACGGCGTCGCGCATACGGCCGTGGTGCCGTAATCGAACATCGTGCGCACTTGGCGTTCGGAATCGACGCTGCCGCCGGGGATGCACAGCGCGCCGATCTTGGCGTAGGACGCCATGGCGCCGAGCCCGCCGACGAACCACGACATGGAAAAGAGATTCTGGAAAATATCGCGCTCGCGGACACCTTGGGCATAGCCGCCGCGCGCGTACAGATCCGTCCAGCGATCAAGATCGGGCGCGGTCCAGCAATTGGGCACGGGTTTGGAGGTGGTGCCGGAGGAATAATGCGCGCGGCGCACGTCGCAAAGGGGGGCTGCCAAATGGCTGCCCCAAGGCAAATCCAACTCGACCGCGGCGACGTAATCGGCCTTGCGGGTAATCGGCAGGCGGCGCAAATCATCGAGCGAGGCGAAGTCGCAGGGCTTGAATCCGATATCGGCAAAGCGCGCCCGGTAGAAGGTGCTGTGTTCCTCGACATAGGCGAGTTGCGCGGTTAGGCGCTGGAGCTGATGGGCGGCTATACGGTCGCGCGTCCAAAGCTCGCGCGCGTCCCAGATTTTGGCGGAGTGGGGCCGATCCTCGGTCATTCGGGGCGTCTCATGTCGGGCGGTTTCATTTCGATTGCGGCGCGAAGTCCGAGCGAACGGCGCGCATGAGAACCATGCGGAGAATTTCCGAGGTGCCTTCATAGATTTCGGTGATGCGCTGATCGCGGTAATAGCGTTCGACCGCGTTGGGCTTGACGTAACCCGGGCCGCCGAAAATCTGCACGGCCGAATCGACGGCGCGGTGAGCGGCCTCGCTCGCGTACAATTTCGCCATCGTGCCGAGGCCAGAGACGTCCTCGCCCCGATCATAGGCTTGCGCCGCCTCGTGCAGCATCATGCGCGCGGCGGAAATCTCGGTCGCCATGTCCGCCAATTTGAAGCCGACCGCCTGGTGATCGATGATCGCCTGGCCGAAAGCCCGGCGCTCGACAGCATGGCGCGCGGCCGCGTCATAGGCGGCAAGCGCTATGCCGACGGACTGGGCCGCGACAGTCACGCGGCCGACAGCAAGAGTCTTGAGCGCGAGACGCAGGCCCTTGCCCGGCGTGCCGACGATCGCCGAATCCGCGACCAGGGTGTCGAGCTTGAGATTGCTCGTCAGCGTGCCGCGCAAACCCATCTTGTCCTCGAAGAAATCGATGGCGACGCCCGGCTGTTCCTTATCCACAAGAAAGGCCGTGATCGCCCGGCTTTCCGCCTCGCGCGCGAATACGATGTAATGGCGCGCGGCGCCGCCATTGCCGAGCCAGCATTTCTCGCCCCGCAAGCGCCATTTGCCGTCCTCGCGCGTGGCCGAGGTCGAGATGGCGGCGATGTCGGAGCCGGCGCCGCGCTCGGACAGCGCGAAATTGATGGCGACACCCTCGCGGGCCAAACCGCCGAGATAGGAGTGTTTCTGGGCTTCGCTGCCTTCGAGGAGGAGGGGAAAACCGCCAAGCGGAAAGGCAACCACGATGGCCGAGGTCGAGGCGCAGCCGCGCGCGACTGCCTCGACCACTGAACAAAATGCGGTCAGAGACGCGCCTTCGCCGCCATAGATTTTTGGCACGAACATGCCGGCGATTTTGACGTCGATGAGTCGCTTCACGCTTTCCCATGGATAGCGTTGATCGCGGTCCAATTCGGTGGCGAGGGGCGCGAAATATTTCGCCGTGAGCTCGCGCGCGAGATCGCGCCAGCGAAGCGCCTCGTCGTCCAAACGCGGCTCCCAGAGAAGCGCCATGTCAGCCCGGATATAGGCCCACGGTCAGCCCGCCACAGACATAGAGCGCCTGACCCGTGGTGAAGGAAGCATCCTCGCCGAGAAAATAGGCGACCGCTCCGGCCATCTCCTCGGGCTTGCCCATGCGTCCCACCGGAATCGAGGCGATGATCGCCTTGGTCGCGGGCGCGTCGGGTGGATTGCCGCGGCGGAACAGCTCGGTCGCGGTCGGGCCCGGGGCCACGCAATTGACCGTTATGCCGCTCGGTCCAAGTTCGAGCGCCCAGCTGCGCATGAAACCAAGCATCGCCGATTTCGTAGCGGCATAGGCACCGCGACCGATCTTGCCCAGAGCCGCGCGGCTGCCGACCAGGACGATGCGGCCGAAGCCGCGTTTTTTCATGGCCGGCGCAAGCGCCTGCACCATCACCGCCGCGGCGCGCACATGCAGGGTCATCATGTCGTCGAGTTCGGCGATGGACATGGTCTCAAGCCGTTCGATCTTCGCGTAGCCGGCATTGTGCACGAGACCGTCGATGGCGTGCCGCGCGGCGAGGTTGTCCACGAGCGTGCGTGTGGTTTCAAGATCGGTCAGATCGATCGCATGAAAATCGCCTCGAAAATCCCATTCGGGCTTGGTGCGCGCGAGGCCGATGACATAATGCCCCTCGCGCGCGAGGCGTTCGGCCACGGCGCGGCCAATGCCTTTCGATACGCCGGTCAAAAGGGTGACGCGCCTGGCCATGGCCTCAGACCGTCGCGACGGGAGTAGCGGGCGAGCCGACCGCGCCCGGCAGGCGTAGCGGCGGCGCCGTCAGCAGAAACCGAGCGCGTCCCGCCGCGCGCAACCATTCGGCCAGCTTGGTGAGGTGCCAGATTTCGCCGAGATGGACGCCGAGTTTGAACAGGCAATGTTCGTGCAGCGGCAATGCGGCGCGCGGGCCCATGCCGGGTCCCGCCGGGTAGGCCTCGACGGCGTAATTATCGGCGATCAGCGTCGAAAGCTGGCTGTCCGAGATCCATTTCAGCAATCGGGCATCGCGGCCATCGAGGACGGCGCACAGGTGATGGAGCCCGTCCACGTCCGTGTTCGCGCCCATCTCGAGAATCCGGTCGGCGAAGCCGGTGTGCAGACACACCATGTCGCCGGGCTCGACGCCGATCTTGTCCTTGTCCATCACGCGCATGAGACCGTCGTAGCCGATCATCGTCCGGCCGTCGCCCACATGCCGGCGCAGATCGATCATTACGCCCCGGCCCTGCACTCCGGTCTCGGCCATTTTTTCGATGCCGAGCGCTTGAGCCGAGACGCCGGGGAAGCGTTCCCAGCCCTTGGCCGGGTCGTCCTTGCGCGGCCCTTTGATGTCCGGACCGGCGCGCCAGCCATTATAATAGACCGGCTCGGCCGTGCCGTCCGCGTCGGCGTCGAAGCGCGCCCCCCAATGGGCGAAGGAATCCCATTGGGTCGAAAACTGCGTGTGAATCAGCGCCACGTCGTCCGATACGATGTCATAGAAATCGGGATCCACGGCGGAAAGGGAAAGATTGTAGCCGGCTTGGCCGTGGCGAATGGTCGCGGCGAGGCGCGGGGGGTGGCGCGCGGGATGGGGGCTGCGGCCGGGCCGATCGAGGGGCAGGCTCAGGACGAAGGCCCGGCCTTCCTTCACCTCGGCCACGCCCTGAAGGACCTTTTCCTTGGTCAGAAGATTGAGTCTGCCCAATTGGTCGTCCGCTCCAAATTCGCCCCAGTTCGAGCCATCTGGGCGATTTTTCCAGCGTTCCGCCATCAGCGTCCACCGCCGACATCTAGAATCGCACCCGTGACGTAGGACGCCTCCTTCGAGCACAGCCAAATTGCGGCGGCGGCGACTTCGTCGGGTTCGCCCGGTCGGCCGATGGGCACCGAGGTCTTGGCGCGCTCCTTGAGCGCATCGCGCCCGCCGGAGCGCTCGAAGATATCTGTCAAGATGAGGCCGGGGCGGATGCAATTCACCCGAATGTTCTGCTTGGCGACTTCCTTCGCCATCACAAGGGTCATGCCATCGAGCGCACCCTTGGTCGCGGTATAGGGCACTTCTCCGACGAGATTGCCATGACCCGACGCGCGCGAGGAAATATGCACGATGGCGCCGCCTTGGCCGCCTTTCTCGGGTGACATGCGCCGGATCGCTTCGCGGCTGCACAACAGCGCGCCGAACACATTCACCGCGAAGATGCGCTGCAAGTCGTCGAGTCTCACGTCCTCGACATTGCGCGTCGTCACGTCGATGCCGGCATTGTTGACGAGCGCGGTCACGCGTCCAAGCGTGCCGTCGATCTCGCGAAACATGCGGACAATATCGTCCTCGGACGCCATGTCGGCCTGAACGGCGATGGCCTGTCCGCCCGCGCTGGTGATCGTCGCGGCGATGGCTTCGGCCTTGTCCTTCGAGCTGGCATAGTTGACGCAAACCTTATACCCGGCGCGGCCTGCGTGCAGCGCGATCGCCGCACCGATGCCCCGGCCCCCGCCGGTCACGATCATCACACCCGCCATGCGCCCGTCCTCCCGTACAAATGCTTGGGAACTTGATAACACCCCTGCACATCGCGGTCAGCCCCCAAAGCGCGGCCAATTGGCCTACCCGGTGTGCGTGATTGATCGGGGCACGGCCCTCGCCTAGGGTTCGCTCCGGCGAGCGAGGGCGCGAATGAAGGTCAATGGCAAGCGATATCGAACGATTTGGGTCGCGGCTGACGGCGCCGCGGTCGAAATCATCGATCAGACGCGACTGCCGCACGAATTCGCGATTCTGCGCTTGGGCGATTTGGCCGCGGCCGCCCATGCGATCCGCGCCATGCAGGTGCGCGGCGCACCCTTGATCGGGGCGATGGCGGCTTACGGCGTGGCCCTGGCGATGCGCACGGATTCCTCGGATTCGGCGCTCGACGCCGCTTACCAAACCCTGCTGGCGACGCGGCCCACGGCGATCAATCTCAAATGGGCGCTCGACGACATGCGCGATCATCTGCGCACTCGACCGCGCGGCGAGCGGGCCGGAGCGGCGTATGTGCGCGCGGCCAAGATTTGCGACGACGATGTCGCGATGAACGAGGCGATCGGGCGCAACGGCCTTGCCCTCATCGAGGCGGCGCGGCGCAAGAAGGGCGGCGGTCGGGTCAATATTCTAACCCACTGCAATGCGGGCTGGCTTGCGACCGTCGATTGGGGCACGGCACTGGCGCCCATTTACATGGCGCACGACGCCGGTATCGAAATCCATGTCTGGGTGGACGAAACCCGGCCGCGCAATCAGGGCGCCTCGCTCACGGCCTGGGAATTGGGCGGCCACGGTGTCGCGCATAAGGTGATCGCCGATAATGCAGGCGGGCATCTGATGCAGCATGGCATGGTCGATCTCTGCCTCGTGGGCACGGACCGGACGACGCGCGTGGGCGATGTCTGCAACAAGATCGGCACCTATTTGAAAGCCCTCGCGGCGAACGATAATGGCGTGCCGTTTTACGTCGCCCTGCCTTCGCCGACCATCGATTGGGAGTTGTCGGACGGCAGATCGATTCCCATCGAGGAACGCGACGGCCGGGAAGTCACAATGATACGGGGCCGGGCGCAATCGGGCGAGATTCTCGACGTGATGCTCACCCCCGAGGGCAGCGAGGCGGCCAATTACGGCTTCGATGTCACGCCCGCGCGCCTGGTGACTGCGCTCGTCACCGAACGCGGAGTGTGCGAAGCGACGGAGGAAGGTCTGCGAAATCTGTTCGCGGAGCGGGCAGCGGGGGGCAAAAGATGAAGATGAAGGACAAGGTTGTTCTGATCACGGGCGCCACATCGGGCATCGGTGCTGCGTGCGCGCGCGTCTTCGCCGCCGAAGGCGCCCTCGTCATGTTGACGGGCCGGGACGAGGCGCGAGGCCAAAATGTGCTCGCGGGCTTGCCCAAGTCCGCAAAGGCGGTGTTTCTCGCTGGCGACGTGAAGGAACGCGCGTTCTGCGACCGCGTGGTGGATGAGACCTGCGCGCGCTTCGGGCGCATCGACTCCCTGGTCAACAACGCCGGCATCATCCACCGCAACGACGCCCTTGCAACCAGCGACGAGGACTGGCTTGAAGCCATGGCGGTCAACGTGAACGCGGTTTTCTTTCTCGCGCGCGCGGCTGTGCGCGCGATGAAGCGCCAGGGCAAGGGTGGTTCCATCGTGATGATGTCGTCCGAATGGGGCATTACCGCGGGCAAGGGTCACGTCGCTTACTGCACGACCAAGGGGGCGGTCGCCAACATGACGCGCGCTCTGGCTCTCGATCATATCGAGGACGGAATCCGCGTGAACGCGGTGTGCCCGGGGGAAGTGCGCACGCCCATGCTCGAAGCCGGGCTGCGTCGGCGCGGCTACGAAATCGAGGAGGGATTCAAGCGGCTGGGCGCGACCCTGCCCATCGGCCGCGTGGCCGAACCCGAGGAAGTCGCGCGGGTGATGCTTTTCCTGGCGTCCGAAGACGCGAGCTATATGGCTGGCGCGCTGGTCAGCGTGGACGCCGGATCGAGCGTGCGTTAGCCCGCCCGGCCTCAGGCGCGCGAATTCACCATCGCAAAGGGCTCGCCCGTGGTATCGGGCCATTCGGCGTAGTGGGCGTCGATGTGCGGGCGAAGTTCGCGCACGAGCCGGGTCAATTCGGATTCCGCGGAATGACGGGGCCTCGCCGCCACCTCGGCGAGGCGCCGCGCGACGCCCACCACG
>JBJXGH010000093.1:0-4229 GCA_046153685.1 Alphaproteobacteria bacterium | reverse complement strand
TTTTCGGACCTGGCAAGACGATGCGGGCGCCAGGTCCGAAAACGGCCAGCCCGCCGACCCGCCATCGGCGATGATGCCGGCATGGCCAGCGCCGACTACCTGCGCCTCGTTGTTCTTGCCGCCATCTGGGGAGGCTCGTTCATCTTCCAGCGCGTCGCCGCGCCGGTGCTGGGCGCCACCGTGGTCGCCGAAGGCCGCCTGCTGATCGCCGGGCTGGTGCTCGCGCTGTGGTTCCGCTTGATCGGCTTCGATCCGCAATGGCGCCGCCACGCCAGGCAATACCTGGCGATCGGCCTTGTCAACATGGCGCTGCCTTCGCTCCTGTACGCGTTCGCGATGATGCACATCCCCGCGGCGCTTGCCGCGATCCTCAATGCCACCTCGCCGATGTTCGGCGCGCTGTTTGCCGCGCTGTTTCTCGGCGAACGCCTGACGGCGCGCAAGGGATTCGGCTGCGCCGCCGGGGCCTGTGGGGTCGCGCTGATCGCCCAGCCCGGCGGCTTCGCCGCGACGCCGATGTTCGCGGCGGCGATCGCGGCGTGCCTCGCGGCGTGCCTTTGCTACGGCTACACCGGCGTGGTGATCGCCAGATACGCCGCGCAAACGCCGTCCCGGGGCATTGCCGTGGGCAGCCAGCTTGCGGGCGCCGCCATGCTCTTGCCGCTGCTGCCCTTTTCACCGCTGCCCGCGGTGCCCACCGCATTCGCCGTGTCCAACCTCGTCGCGCTGGCGCTGCTTGGCAATGCGCTCGGCATGGTGCTCTATTTCCGCCTGATCGCCGACGCAGGCGCGACGCGCGCGCTCACCGTCACCTATCTGATGCCCTTGTTCGCGGTCCTCTGGGGAATGCTGTTCCTCGGTGAATCGCTGCCGGGAAGCGCGCTCGCGGGCGGGGGGCTGATTCTTGCCGGCACTATCCTGGTGACCCGGCGCTAGCCGCCCGGCCTGCCAGACCAAAGAGCAACCAATATTGATATTTTCATCAACAAATGATATTAATCGTTGATGAATAACTCAACTCCGCTCCAGCCCGGTACGCTGCTGAAGCAGATGTCCGGGGCTGCCAAGGCAAAATTCTCGACCGACGCGAGCTGGGCCGCGGCTTCCGGCGTGCCCAAGGAGACTCTCTCGAGGCTCAAGAGCAATCCCTCTTGTGATTTGCGCACACTAGTCGCATTGGCCGAAGCCGCGGGCTACACGCTTGTGGCGGTGCCTGCAGCCGTGGCGGGAGACGAACACGCGCCGGAGAAATTTGGTCGAGACTACGAAGACAGGCTTCTGGACCTTGCGGTCTCGGGAAACGTAGACCCTCACGTTTGGCGCCGCTATGGCCCGGGCTTCTTCATGGGCGGCTTGGCCGTCACATTGGCCAGTTCCAGAGGCTTCGAGCGGGAGCGCTATCTCAGGCTCGCCGAATCTCTGCACCCGGGGGTTTCGACACCGGATGTCTTTGGATTGTGGTTAACGAAATCCAAAGTGAGGCCCTCCCGGTTTCTTCCTATGGCGAAACGGCGAAAACGGCTCGCGTGAAGACTCCAAGAGCCTACGGCGAGTACGAAAAGGCCTTCAACGAGGTTCTGGCGCGAGTGCAGCAATCGTTAAAGGACTCGAAAGCGGGAGATTTGCCGATTCGCATGGTCATCGCGGGAGGAGCCGCGCTTCATCTATTGACCGGTGCGCGCGTGACTGAGGATATAGACGCGGTCTTCTCGAAGCGAGTACTCTTCAGCGAAGACATTGAAGTGTCCTATCGCGATCCGGATGGCCGCGCGCGCCTCATGTATCTGGATCGCAACTACAACGATACTCTGGGTTTGCTTCACGAGGATGCCTACGGCGATTCCAGGCCGATCGATGTACCGGGGATTGACAAGAAACTCCTCGAAGTAAGGGTGTTGTCTCCCGTAGATCTCGCCGTTACAAAGCTTGCCCGCTTCGCAGACCAGGACCGCGACGACATTCGGCTCCTGGCGCAAAAGGGTCTGATCGACTCGGCCGCGGTCCGCAAGCGAGCAGAGGAAGCGCTCGGCGGATATGTAGGAAACACGGCATCGGTGCGGGCGTCAATCGGTATCGCGTGCCAGGTCATTGATGCGGAACTGGCAGCGAGCGCCGCACGTCGGAAACCCGCTCCGGGGCGGCCTCGACGGGCTCCACGCCCGTAGACCGCGTTGTCAGGTCGCTAGAATTGCGCCTTCGCTTCGAGGACCACGATGCCTTCCTACCCGAATCTTTTCCGCGCGCTTGACCTTCCGGGCGTGCAATTGCCCAACCGCATCCTCATGGGTTCCATGCACACGGGCCTGGAAGCGCGGCCCGACGGCATGGCGCGGCTGGCCGCGTTCTACGCCGAGCGCGCGCGCGGCGGCGCGGCGCTGATCGTGACCGGCGGATTCTCCCCCAACGATGCGGGCGAGCTGAGCCCGCACCGCGCGCAGATGAGCACCAGGGAAGACGCCGGGCGCCACAAGGTGGTGCCGCAGGCCGTGCACGACGCCGGCGGGCGCATCGTGCTGCAACTCCTTCACTCCGGTCGCTATGGTTTCCACAAGAACATCGTCGGCCCTTCGCCGATCAAGTCCGGGATCAATCCCAACCCGCCGCGCGAGCTCGCCGTGCCCGAGATCGAGCAAACCATCGCCGATTTCGTGCGCGCCGCGGTGCTTGCCCAGAGCGCGGGCTACGACGGGGTCGAGATCATGGGCTCGGAGGGCTACCTCATCACGCAGTTCCTCGCGCTGCGCACCAACCAGCGCAAGGACGAATGGGGCGGCTCGCTCGAGAACCGCATGCGCTTCGCGCGCGAGATCGTGCGCCAGACGCGCGCCGCAACCGGCGCGCACTTCATCATTGTGTTCCGCATCTCGGCGCTCGAGCTGGTCGAGGGCGGCCTTGCAGGCGCCGAGACCGTGCAGTTCGCGAAGGCGATCGAGGCGGCGGGCGCGAGCATCCTCAACACCGGCATCGGCTGGCACGAGGCGCGCATTCCGACCATCGCCCAGGCGGTGCCGCGCGGCGGCTTCGCGTGGGCGGCGCGGCGCATCAAGGAGGCGGTGCGAATCCCGGTCATCGCCTCGAACCGCATCAACGCCCCCGAGATCGCCGAGGACATCCTCGCACGCGGCGACGCGGACATGGTGTCGCTCGCGCGCGCCATGCTCTCGGATGCCGAGTTCGCCAACAAGGCGAAAGCGGGCGATCGCGCCGGCATCAACATCTGCATCGCCTGCAACCAGGCCTGCCTGGACCATTACTTCATCGGCCAGCCGGCCAGTTGCGTGGTGAATCCCCGCGCAGGCCGCGAGAGCAAATTAATTTATAAAAAGACAAATTCAAGGAAAACCATCGCCGTCGTCGGCGGCGGTCCCGCAGGCCTTTCCTGCGCCGCGGTGGCGGCCGAACGCGGGCACGACGTCACCTTGTTCGAGAAATCCGGCGAACTGGGCGGCCAGTTCAACCTGGCGAAGAAAATCCCGGGCAAGCAGGAGTTCGCCGAATCGGTCGCCTACTACGGCGAGCGGCTGCGGCGTGCCGGCGCGAGCGTGCTGCTGAACCACCCCGCCACGGAGGCCGAACTCGCGCAGTTCGACGAAGTGATCCTGGCGACCGGCATCGAGCCGCGCAAGCCGGCGATCGCGGGCATCGACCACCGCAGCGTGACCGGCTACGTGGATTTGCTCGCCGGCCGCGCGCAGGCGGGAAAGAACGTCGTCATCATCGGCGCCGGCGGCATCGGCTTCGATGTCGCCCTTTTTCTGCTCGAGCGCTCGAGCCGCTCTGCGCTGGAATTCAGGGAGTTCAACAGGCACTGGGGTATTTCCGAGGATTCTTCCATTGCAGGCGGCCTAGCCCCTGAAGGAGTGGAAAAACCGCACGACGAATTCAAGATCACCATGCTGAAGCGCTCGACAACGCCTTTCGGCAGCACGCTCGGGCGCACCACCGGCTGGGTGCACCGGGCCGAACTGCAGCGCAACGGCGTCAATATGATCAAGGGCGTCGAGTACCGGAGAATCGACGACGCCGGCGTGCACATTGCCGTGGACGGGAAGGAAGCGGTGATCGCCGCCGACACGGTCGTTGTCTGTGCCGGCCAGAACTCGCTTGTGCCTTTTTCCAGGGAAGCAAAAAACGTTCATCTCATCGGCGGCGCCAAGCAAGCCGGCGAGCTCGACGCCAAGCGCGCCATGCTGGAAGGCGCGGAGCTCGCGGCCAGGCTGTGACGCGCC